>JAFQJX010000076.1 GCA_017397205.1 Clostridia bacterium
AAAAAGAACTGTGCGGTTTCGGGTGCGGCGTCAAGCACCTCGCCGATAATCATATCCTTGGTAACGACCATATTCGTTGCGGAGAAGCTCTCCGCGCTCCTTTCATATTTCTTAGTTTATTATATCTCTCATTCTTTCCATTGTCAAGGTGATTTAGTCGGCGGCATAGCCGAAGGGAGCCGAGCTCACAAGGTTTTTGACGGCAAATATCCGTATATGCTGCAGAAAAAATGCTCGCAAGATCTTATATTGCTTCGTATTTTTTCTTTGCCTCTCCAGAATATTTGCTCGCCGAAAACTGCGCAGAACCCTGCGGCGAATGATTTTTCGATAGATTTTGACGAAGAGAGCCGCAAAAAGGTAGGCACCTTTCAGGCCGACCAGCGGCAAAGGATGCGAAAAAGCACCGCTCGAGGGCTTGTGAGCTCGGCTCCCTTCGGCTATACAAAAATAGCCCGTGAGCTCTTTACAAGACGGGAAAAATATGGTATGATAAGCGCGTAAAAGTGTGCGTGCCCGACTATGCAGGCACAAAACCGTCTAAACTACTTGCGAAAGGCAGGAGAACACATTGATTATTGCACTTGAGGAGGCAAAGCGCCGCCTTGCTTCCCTGGAGGAGTCCGTCCGTCAGCTGCGGGATGCGCTTCATATTGAGGCGCTGACCGAGGAGGCAATGGAGCTGGAGGCAAAAACCTACGCCCCCGATTTCTGGGGGGACCAGGAAACGTCTGGCAAAATACTGCAAACGCTCAAGCAGACCAAGGAAACGATTGAAAATTACGAGAATCTCGTTGCCCGCTACGAGGATACCTCTCTGCTCATTGAAATGGCGATTGAGGAAAATGACGAAAGCTCCGTGGACGAGGTCCGCCGCGAGGTGGAGTTCATTGAAAAGGAGTGTGAGCGGCTGCGTCTGGGGACGCTTCTGACGGGAGAATACGACCGCAACAACGCCATTTTGTCCTTCCACCCGGGCGCGGGCGGCACCGAGGCGCAGGATTGGGCGTCCATGCTGTACCGTATGTACTGCCGTTGGGGTGAGGCACACGGCTACAATGTTAAGCTCATTGATTGGCTGGACGGTGACGAGGCGGGGCTGAAGAGCGCCACCCTGATGATTGAGGGCCCCTGGGCGTACGGTTACCTGAAAAGCGAAAACGGCGTACACCGCCTGGTGCGAATCTCCCCCTTTGACGCGTCGGGGCGCAGACAGACCTCCTTTGCGTCGGTTGAGGTCATGCCCGAGTTTGAGGACGACAACACCATCGAAATTCGCCCCGAGGACCTGGAAATCACCGCGCACCGCTCCAGCGGCGCAGGCGGTCAGCACATCAACAAGACGGACTCTGCCATTCGTATCGTTCACCTGCCGACGGGCATCGTCGTCGGCTGCCAGACGGAGCGCAGCCAGCTCCAGAACAAGGAAACGGCAATGAAGATGCTGCGTTCCAAGCTGATGGAGATTAAAATGCGGGAGCACCTGGATAAGGTCAGCGACATTCAGGGCGTCAAGAATAACATTGAATGGGGCTCGCAAATCCGCTCCTACGTGTTCATGCCCTACACCCTTGCCAAGGATACCCGTACGGGATACGAAAACGGCAACATTCAGGCGGTGATGGACGGAGATATCGACGGCTTTATCAACGCCTATCTCACCATGAACGCCAAAAAGCAATAAAAAGCAATAAGGAGAGCACGCCATGAAGAAAACCAAGGTGACCGTCGCCGTTGCACTTCTGGTGCAGGCGGTGACCCTGTTCGTGCTGTTTATTCTGCAGGCGGCGCGCCGCCGCAGTCTTGCAGAGGCATTTCTTGCCGTTTCCGCCTTTGCCGCGGCGGGCGGCGGATACCTCATCTGGCAGACCCGTGAGGAGGCGCGTGAGGAAAAGGAGGCCCTGCGCCTTGCACGCGAGGCAGAGGAGGGGGCACCCTACGAGATTCCCGTGGATGCCAGCGCCACCGAAAAGGAATTTGAATAATTCCCATATTCCCCGAAAAGGACACTTCAAAAAAATCACGCGGAACAAGTTCCCCCAAAACGGGCAAGCGCCACGGCGCTTGCCCGTTTCTTTTTTGTTTGTTTTCTGCCGTTTGCTTTTCGCTTCGTTTTTTCGCTTCGTTCCTTTGCCGCGGCGGGGGATTTTTGGAGCAGCGCAAGGGCAGGGAAAAATTGTTTTTTCTTTTTGGGGCAGACAATCTGACAAAATCCGCGCGGCGGGGGGCATATAATAGGGGTGACAAAACAAAAAAAGGAGACGTCATGGTAGGAGAAACTGCATTTTTGAAAAGCCGCTGTGTGGACGGGGTGCTGGAAATTGCCCTGTTCGGGGAAATTGACCATCACAGCGCAAGAGGCATACGGGAGCAGATGGACACGCTGCTGTTTATGAACCGCCCCCGCCTGTTTCTTTTGTCCCTGGAGCATATTACCTTTATGGATTCCAGCGGGCTGGGGCTGATACTCGGTCGGCTGAACGTGGCGCGGGAGCTGGACTGCGAGATGCGCCTTTGTCACCTGACGGACAGAATACAGAAAATACTTTCCCTTTCCGGCGCTTCGCGCCTGCGGGGGCTTGTCATTGAGGAGGAAACAGTATGAAGCGCGCGTATTTCAATACCATGAAGCTGGCGCTGCCGGCAATCAGCGAAAACGAACGCATGGCGAGGAGTCTGGTCTGCGCCATGGTGTCCACCCTGAACCCCACGGTGGCAGAGCTGGGGGATATCCGCTGTGCTCTGTCGGAGGCGGTGACCAACGCCATCGTGCACGGCTACGGCTCGCCCCAGAGCGTGGACGGTTGCCTCGTTTACATAGCGGTAACGCTGTACGCAGACCGCACCCTTAAAATCACCGTCCGCGACCACGGCTGCGGCATTCCCGACGTGGCGGCGGCAAGAGAGCCCCTCTTTACCACCGACGATACGGGCGACCGAAGCGGTATGGGCTTTTCGGTGATGGAGGCATTCTGCGACCGCGTGGAGGTATCCTCTCGGGTGGGGGCGAGGACCAAGGTCACCCTATACAAAGCCCTCTCCTGACCGCCGAAGGGCAAGGTATGGAACAGGCAGGAAAGTTCAGCGAAAACACCACGCTTTTAGAAAAATCTCTTGCAGGGGACGAGCGCGCAACGGAGCAGCTGCTCATCAACAACACCCCCCTCGTGCGGAGCATTGCCACCCGCTTTGTCGGCAGGGGGACGGACTTGGAGGACCTGATGCAAATCGGGTGCCTTGGGCTTGTCAAGGCAATCCGCACCTTCGACCCTGCGCGGGGCTGCGCGTTTTCTACCTACGCCGTTCCGCTCATTTTCGGTGAAATTCGCCGCCATCTGAGGGATGACGGCTTTCTCAAGGTGTCGCGCACGCAAAAGCGCCTTGCCGCCCGCCTGTGTGCCGAAAAGGAGGCGATGACAAAGGAGGGGCTGGAGCCAAGGGTGGAGGAGCTTGCCGCGCGGTGCGGCGTCAGCCGCGAGGAGGCGGTCTTTGCCCTGGATGCCGTCGCGCCCGTGCGGTCGCTCTCCGAAACGCTTTGGGGCGACGAGGACAGCCCGACGCTGGACGATGCCCTCTCCGACCCCGACGAGGAGGAGCGCACCTTTGACCGCCTTGCGCTCTCCATGTCCATTGATAAGCTGCCGCCCCTGAGGCGGAAAATTATTCTCCTCCGCTACTACCGCGACCTCTCCCAGCAGCAGACGGCGGACCTGCTTGGGCTCACCCAGGTCAAGGTGTCGCGGGAGGAAAAACGCATCCTCGCGTTTTTGCGCGAGGAAATGACCTGACGGGCGCCCTATGGGCGCCCCGCTTTCTTGTTTTTTCAGGTGTTAACAAATTGTGAACATTTGGCAAAGATTTACTTTTTCCCTTGACTATATTCGCGCATGAGTGTACAATGAATTAGCACTCAAAAGCAGAGAGTGCTAAAATTGCATATCTGATACCGAAAGGTATCCTTCAGAAAGGAATGATAGAGATGAAACTGAAACCCTTGGGCGACCGCGTGGTCGTCAAGATGACAGAGGTTGAGGAAACCACCAAGTCCGGCATTCTCCTGACCGGCTCTGCAAAGGAAAAGCCCGAGGTGGCTGAGGTCGTTGCAGTAGGTCCCGGCGGCATGGTGGACGGAAAAGAGGTTGTCATGGTCGTTGCCCCCGGCGACAAGGTGATTACCAGCAAATACACGGGCACCACCGTCAAGTGTGACGGGGTGGAATATACCATCGTACGCCAGAGCGACGTGCTGGCAATTGTAGAATAAGGAGAAAACGAAATGGCAAAGAACATTTTGCACGGCATTGAAGCAAGAAACGCGCTGCTGCGCGGCGTGGACCAGCTGGCAAATACCGTTAAGATTACCCTGGGTCCCAAGGGCAGAAACGTGGTGCTTGACAAAAAGTACGGCGCCCCCCTCATCACCAACGACGGCGTGACCATTGCCAAGGAGATTGAGCTGGAGGATGCTGCCGAGAACATGGGCGCACAGCTGGTGCGCGAGGTTGCTACCAAGACCAACGATGCCGCAGGTGACGGTACCACCACCGCAACCCTCTTGGCACAGGCACTCATTCACGAGGGCATGAAGAACGTGACCGCAGGCGCCAACCCCATGGTGCTGCGCCGCGGCATTCAGAGAGCGGTTGACGCCGCAGTAGAGGCACTCGGCGCAATTTCCCAGCGTGTCAACGGCACGGAGGATATTGCCCGCGTCGGTACCGTCTCCGCAGGGGACGCGACCATCGGCCGCCAGATTGCAGACGCCATGGAAAAGGTGACCGCCGACGGCGTCATTACCATTGAGGAAAGCCGCTCCGCAGAAACCTACTGCGAGGTGGTGGAGGGCATGCAGTTTGACCGCGGCTATCTCTCCCCCTATATGGCAACGGACAACGAGAAGATGGAGGCAGTCCTGGACGATGCCCTCATTCTCATCACCGATAAGAAGATTTCCAACATTCAGGACATTCTGCCGCTTCTCGAGCAGATTGTTCAGTCGGGCAAGAAGCTGCTGATTGTGGCAGAGGACGTGGAGGGCGAGGCGCTCACCACACTCGTTTTGAATAAGCTGCGCGGCGTGTTCAACTGCGTCGCAGTCAAGGCACCCGGCTTCGGTGACCGCCGCAAGGAAATGCTCCGCGATATCGCCATTCTGACGGGTGGCACCGTGATTACCGAGGAGATGGGCCTGGAGCTGAAGGACGCCGACCTGTCCGTCCTGGGCCAGGCCCGTCAGGTCAAGGTCTCCAAGGAGAACACCATCATCGTGGGCGGCACCGGGGATCCCGAGGCCATCAAGGCTCGCGTTGCCCAGATCCGCAGCCAGATCGCCAACACCACCAGCGACTATGACCGCGAGAAGCTGCAGGA
>JAFQJX010000077.1 GCA_017397205.1 Clostridia bacterium
CGGCGGGATGCAGAGCGCAAGCTTGCCTCCCTGCCCCCACACGTATCCGTCAGCTATGCCCTGGAGGATGCGCGCCCCCTCCTTACACATACGGAGGAACGCGTGGAATGGCTCTGGCAAAGCGGTATACGTACCGTCACCCCCTTCTGGCGCGGTGCAAACGGGCTTGGCGGCGGCTATGACACGCGCCTGCCACTCACGCAAGCAGGCAAGGGCCTCCTTCGTCATCTGCACGGACGCGGCATGTGGCTGGATATTTCCCACGCAAGCCGCGAAAGCGCCTGCGAGATGCTTTCCCTGTGTCACGGGCGCATCCTTGCCTCCCACTCCAATTTTTACGCAGCTTGCCCGCATCCGAGAAATCTCACGGACGGCCTTGCCCTTGCCGTGGCAAAGGCGGGTGGCGTCATCGGCATCAGCTTCGTGCCCTCGCATTTGGGCGAGGGGGAGGATGCCCTGCTCCGCCAGATTGACCATGCCTGCCGTCTCGGGCTTGCAGAACACCTGTGCCTCGGCACGGACTTTGACGGCACGGATACCCTGCCGCCCGCACTTGCCCGAGGAGCCGCCGACCTTATCTCCTTTGGTGAGATACTTTCCCGAAGCGGATACACCGACGCATTCCTACAAGGGCTTTTCTGGCAGAACGCTGCCCGTGCCCTTGCCATACAGTAGTCACCTAAAAAACCTTAGAAAATAATACTCAAAACAGAGGACCTGATATGAACTACACCAGCACAAGAAGCACCGCCTCCGCCTCCGTCAGCGCGGCAGAGGCAATCAAGAACGGCCTGGCACCCGACGGCGGCCTGTATATGCCCGCCTCCCTGCCTACCCTGACCCTGGAGGAGGTAGAGACCCTTTCGCGCCTGCCCTATGCAGAGCGTGCCGCCTACGTTCTTGGAAAATTTCTCACCGACTACACACGTGAGGAGCTGACCCAGGACTGCCGCGAGGCATATAGTGAGGAGCGCTTCCCCGGTGGCGCCGCCCCCGTTGTCAACGTCGGTGACGGACTTTATACGCTCGAGCTCTGGCACGGCCCCACCGCCGCGTTCAAGGATATGGCGCTCCAGATTATGCCGCGCCTGCTCTCCCGCGCCCTGAAAAAAACGGGTGAGACGCGCACCGCCATGATTCTCGTTGCCACCTCGGGCGACACGGGCAAGGCGGCGCTTGAGGGCTACCGCGACGTACCGCAGGTAAAGATTCAGGTCTTTTATCCCGTGGACGGCGTTTCCCGCGTGCAGAAGCTGCAAATGATGACCCAGCAGGGGGCAAACGTCTCCGTCATGGCAATCCGCGGCAATTTTGACGACGCGCAATCGGGCGTCAAGCGCATTTTTGCAGATGCCGCCGTTGCCGAGGCACTCGACGCAAAGGGTACCTTCCTTTCCAGTGCCAACTCCATCAACTGGGGACGGCTGGCTCCTCAGATTGTCTACTACGTTTCCGCCTACTGCGATATGGTAAAGACGGGCGCCCTCTCCCTCGGTGATACGCTGGACGTCTGCGTTCCCACGGGCAACTTCGGCAACATCTTTGCTGCCTATATTGCCAAGAAAATGGGGCTCCCCCTTGGCAAGCTGATTTGCGCCTCCAACACCAACAACGTCCTGACGGACTTCCTTGAAACGGGTGTGTACGACAGAAACCGCCCCTTCCACACCACCATGTCCCCCTCCATGGATATTCTCATTTCCTCCAATCTGGAGCGCCTCTTGTATCTCACCTGCGGCGCTGAGAAAACCGCCGCTTATATGAAGCAGCTCAGCGAGACGGGGCGCTACGCGCTGGAGGAGGCGGACCTCGCCGCTATCCGCGCACATTTCGTCGGCTACTCAACGGACGAGGAGGCAACCGCCGCCACCATCCGTGCAACCTACACCGACTATGCTTATCTTGCCGACACGCACACCGCCGTCGGCATCGGCGCCGTCAGGCGCTATCAGAAAGAGGTGGGCGAGGGCACTCGGGTGCTGCTTGCATCCACCGCCTCCCCCTACAAGTTTGCCTATGATGTATACCGCAGCGTCAAGGGTGAAAACGCAGAGGACGAGCTGCGGGCGCTGGACCAACTCAGCGCAGAGACGGGCGTGGCCATTCCCGCCCCCCTGACGGGCATGGGCGAGAGAGAGGTGCGCTTCACTCAGGTGATTGACGCCGCCCTCATGACGGATGAGGTGCTTGCCTTCGCCGACAAGGTGTAACTCAGTTACATCTCGTTTTTAGGACGGAAGGTCACGCACAGGGTTTCGCTGGAGGTTTCTGCCTGCTTGGGACCAACGGCAATTTCACCTGCCGTGCAGCAGTTGTGGCTGTCATGATAAACACAGCCCTCCACGCTGCAGACAATGCCCTTGATATGCTTGGGAGCACAGGATTTTCTTTCAGTAGTGTTCATGGAATACCTCACACACATTTATTGACGGTTGTCCGTCCTCAACAGTATGCCACGCGGCACGTATTTTCAAACATGACAAGGAGGGTCTATGGCGGTTTACGTCATTGCTGACCTGCATCTCTCCACCAATGCCAAAACGGATAAATCCATGGAGGTGTTCGGTGCGAGGTGGCAGGGCTATACGGAAAAGCTGAAGCGCGCCTGGTGCTCCCTTGTTGCGGAGGGAGATACGGTGATTGTCCCCGGGGATATTTCCTGGGCGCTCACACTCCCCGAGGCACACTCGGACCTTGCCTTTCTCAACGCGCTTCCCGGCAAAAAAATCCTGATGAAGGGAAATCACGATTTCTGGTGGACGAGCATATCCAAAATGGAAAAATACTGCTCCGAAAACGGCTTTGACACGCTCTCCTTTCTCCACCACAGCGCCACCGTCGTCGAGCGCTTTATCGTCTGCGGCACGCGCGGCTGGTTCTACGAAGAGGGGGCGGACAAAACCACCCCGGGCGAGGCAGCACGCCTGACCGCGAGAGAAAGCTTGCGCCTCAAAATCAGCTTGGATGCGGCAAGGACTCTTGCCGCCGCACACCCCACCCTTGAGACGGTTGCCTTTTTCCACTTCCCTCCCGTCTGGGGAGGCGTTGAGGGACGCAGCTTTACCGAGCAGTTAAGAGAAGCGGGCATCCGCCGCTGTTACTTCGGGCACATTCACGGTGCCTACGCCGCCTCCCACGTGACGGAGCTTGACGGCATTCGCTATTATCTTGCGGCGGC
>JAFQJX010000078.1 GCA_017397205.1 Clostridia bacterium
ACCAAGGGGCGCTACGCCCTGATGGTCATGATAGACCTTGCACAGCACGAAAATCAGGGGAACATTTCCCTCAAGGCAGTGGCAACACGCCAGCAGATTTCCATGAAATATCTGGAGAGCATCGTGTCCATGCTCCGCGAGGGTGGGCTCGTCACCTCCACGCGCGGCAAGGAGGGGGGCTACCGCCTGTCCCGCCCTGCGACCGAAATCCACGTCGGCGAGATTATCCGCGTCACGGAGGGCTCCCTGGCTCTCATGGCGTGCCCCGAATGTGAGGGTGGGTCCTGTGACCGTGCCCCCGTCTGCCTGACCCTGCCGATGTGGCAGAACCTTGAGGCGCTGATTGACGGGTATCTGTGCCGTATTTCTATTCGCGATCTGGTGGAGGGAAAAATCCCCTCCGTGAAAGGAGTCCTATGAATTTAGAGCTGATTGCAAAGGACCTCGCACGCATCGGGGAGCAAAGCGCCCTGCGCAGCCACGGTGCCGAGTCCCCCGCCCCCGACAGGAGCACCGTCATTCGCCTGATTGGAGAGCTGCATGCCCTCCTGTTCCCCGGTTATTTCCGCACGGGGGAGATGCCCGCGCGTGAGCGGCTGGCAATGATTGAGGTGCAGATGCGCGAGCAGATTCGCGCCGCCGCCACCTTCGTCGGCGCCCCCTGTGACCCCGAGGGCACCACGGCGGAGTTCCTCTCGCGCCTGCCCCACGTCAAGGAGCTGCTGCTGAAGGACGTGGAGGCACTTTACGAGGGCGACCCTGCCGCCGTCTGCCGTGAGGAGGTGCTGATTTGCTACCCCGGCTTTTACGCCATCTCCATTTACCGCATGGCGCACGAGCTGTACACCCTCTCCGTCCCCCTCCTCCCCCGTATCATGACGGAATACGCCCACGAGAAAACGGGCATTGACATTCACGCAGGCGCGACCATCGGTGAATATTTCTTTATTGACCACGGTACGGGCATCGTCATTGGTGAAACCACGGTGATTGGCGACCACGTCAAGCTGTACCAGGGTGTGACCCTGGGCGCCAAGAGCTTTGAGGTGGACGAGAACGGCAACCCCGTCAAGAGCATCAAGCGCCACCCCAATATCGGCAACCACGTCATCATTTATGCAAACGCCACCATTCTCGGCGGCAATACCTTTGTGGGTGACGGCTCCGTGATCGGCGGTAACGTCTGGCTGACGCACTCCACCGAGCCGGGCAGTAAAATCTACTACCGCGAGCAGTAATCCGCAAGACAGGCAAGTGCGTGCCCCACGGGGTGCGTGCTTGCCGTTGCTTTTGCCCTCCTTCGCGGCGCTTTTTGTCTTGGTGCGCCTGTATTTCCTATTGACAAAGTGGGAATTATGTGCTATAGTGATACTGCCTAAAGGCAGGGGACCCGTTTTCCCCCGTCTGACGGGCGGAATTTTCCAAACGGTTAAGGAACGAAACAATGCGCGTTTATGCAGATAATGCCGCAACCACTCCCATGAGTGCCGCGGCAAAGCAGGCCCTCGTGGATGCCACGGAGCGACTGTGGGGCAACCCCTCCAGCTTACACACGGAGGGTCAGATAGCAAAGGAGGCGCTGGAGGATGCGCGCGCCCGCGTGGCACGTCTTCTGGGTGCCGACCCCAAGGAAATCTATTTTACAGGCGGCGGCAGCGAGGCGGATAACCAGGCAATCGTCAGCTGTGCGCGGCTGGGGGCACGGAGCGGCAAGAAGCACATCGTGTCCACCGCGTTTGAGCATCACGCCGTCCTGCACACCCTGAAAAAGCTGGAAAAAGAGGGCTACGAGGTCACGCTCGTGGGCGTTGGTGAGAGGGGCGTCGTCTGCCCCGAGGAGATCCGCGCCGCCCTGCGCCCCGATACCTGTCTTGTCACGGTCATGTATGCCAACAATGAAATCGGCACCGTACAGCCGATCTCCGAAATCGGCGCCATCTGCCGCGAGGCAGGGGTGTTCTTCCATACGGACGCGGTGCAGGCATTCGGTCACGTACCCGTCAACGTCGTAACCGACAACGTTGACCTGCTGTCCCTTGCCGCCCATAAGTTTCACGGGCCAAAGGGCGTAGGCGTGCTGTACGCCAAGCGCCGGATTCCCCTGACCAACCTGATTGAGGGCGGCGCACAGGAGCGCGGCAAGCGCGGCGGCACGGAAAACCTGCCCGCGATTCTCTCCATGGTGGCGGCAATGGAGGAGGCGTGTGCAAATCTTGCACAGAACGCCGCCTACGTCAGCGGCCTGCGCGATACCCTGATTTGTGAGCTCTCCAAAATCCCGCACTCGCGTCTCAACGGCGACCGCGAAAAGCGCGTCCCCGGCACCGTCAACTTCTGCTTTGAGGGCATTGAGGGAGAGTCGCTGCTGCTGCATCTTGACTTTGAGGGGATTGCCGCCTCGTCCGGCTCCGCCTGCACCTCGGGCTCCCTTGACCCCAGCCACGTGCTGCTTGCCCTGGGTCTGCCCCACGAGGTAGCGCACGGCTCCCTCCGCCTTTCTCTCTCGCACTACAACACCGCCGAGGAGGTGGCGCATATCGTCAAGGTTGTGCCGCAGGTGGTCACATATTTGAGAAATATGTCCCCCATGTGGGAGGACCTTGAAACGGGCAAAAAGCCCCATATCATCTGAAAAGCCCCTATCAAATGAAGATACGCGACGGGCGCAGGCCCGCGCAAAAAGGAACACGCAAAAGAGGATTGACTTATGCTGTACAGTGAAAAGGTAATGGACCATTTCCGCAACCCCCGCAACGTCGGTAAAATTGAGGACGCCGACGGAGTTGGCGAGGTTGGCAACGCCGTTTGCGGCGATATTATGAAGGTATATCTCAAGGTGGAGGACGGAATCATCGTTGACGTCAAATTCCAGACCTTTGGCTGTGGCTCTGCCATTGCCACCTCCTCCATGGCAACCGAAATGATTAAGGGCAAGTCGCTCGAGGAGGCGCTGACCCTTTCCAACAAAGCGGTGGTAGAGGCGCTGGACGGCCTGCCGCCCCAGAAGCTGCATTGCTCCGTCCTTGCTGAGGAGGCGGTGCGTGCCGCCATCCGCGACTACTACGACAAAAACGGAATTGCCTATGACAAGACCAAGTTCTGCGACGGAAATTGCGCCTGCTGTCACGCCCATGACCATGGAACAGGTGACGAAGAATAAGGTGCTCATAGCAATGAGCGGCGGTGTGGACAGCTCCGCCGCTGCTTTGCTTTGTATGCAGGCGGGCTACGCCTGTGAGGGGGTCACCCTCTGCCTGCACCCGGAGGGCACCGCGCCCTATGCCGCCGCCGTGGCAGAGGCGGAGGATGCCGCCCGCGTTGCGGCGCATCTCGGCTTTCCGCACCGCACCGTATACCTTGCCGAGGAGTTTCGGGAAAGGGTCACGGAGCCGTTTATCTCGGCATACGAGCGCGGGCTGACACCCAACCCCTGCATTTTGTGCAACCGCCATATCAAATTCGGCGCTCTGCTGGACCTGGCAGACGCCCTGGGGTGCGACAAGCTCGTAACGGGGCACTACGCCCGCATTTGCGAGCAGGACGGCGTGTATTCGCTCTTGCGTGCCGCCTGCCCCGAAAAGGACCAGAGCTACGTGCTCTTTGGCATGGGGCAACGGGAGCTTTCCCGCACGCTGTTCCCTCTCGGCGAGCTTGCAAGCAAGGACGAGGCGCGTGCACTCGCACGGGAGGCAGGGCTAGATACCTGCCGCAAGCGCGACAGCCAGGATATCTGCTTTATCCCCGACGGCGACTACGTTGCCTATATAGAAGCACAGCGGGGCACCTCCTATCCCGAGGGCAATTTCGTCACCGAGGACGGACGGGTGCTCGGACGGCACCGCGGCATTATCTGTTACACGCCGGGGCAGCGGCGCGGGCTGGGGCTCTCTCTGCCCGCCCCCCTCTACGTCAAGTCAAAATCGCCCGAAGCGAACGAGGTCATTTTAACCGAGGAGGCAGGCCTTTACGGCTCCTCCCTGACACTGGGCGACGTTTCCTGGTGCAAGGGCACCGCCCCCTGCACCTCCTTCCGCGCCACCGTCAAAGCCCGTTACAGGGCAAAGGAGCTCCCCGTCCTTGTCACACTCCTTGAGGGCGGAGAGGTACACCTTTCCTTTGATGGGGAGCTGCCGCGCGCGGCGGCACCCGGACAGGCGGCGGTTTTGTACCTCGGGGACGAGGTGCTTGGCGGCGGAACGATTTTGCCCCTCTGACGGGCACCAACCTGTAAGGAAACGCAAAAAGATACACGCAATGGAGGGACACACCTCGGGTGTGCCACAGCATATGGAACAAACCAAGAAATTACAGCTGAATATGACCGAGGGGCGTCTGCTTGGAAAAATCGTCATTTTTATTCTCCCTCTGATTGCCTCTAACCTCCTGCAGGTGGCGTACAACGCCGCCGATATGATGGTGGTGGGTCTTTCCTCTGAAAAGAACGCGGTCGGTGCCATTGGCACGACGGGCTCCTTTATCAACCTGACCCTCAATATCCTCATGGGCTGTGCAGTCGGCACCAATATCTTCCTTGCCCGCAGCATTGGCGCAAAGAACGCCGAGGAGGCATCGCGCACCGTACATACCTCTATGTGCCTTGCCCTCATTCTGGGCTTCGTGTCGGGCGCGTTTGGCTTTGGCATTTCCCGACCCCTGCTTCGTGCGATTGGCACGGAGGACCGTCTGCTTGACCTTGCAACCCTCTACACCCGTATTTATTTCTTGGGTATGCCCTTTGTTTCAATCACCTACTACTGTATCGCCATTCTCCGCGCCAACGGAGATACCCGCACCCCGCTCAAGGTGCTTTCCATGACGGGCGTTTTGAACGTCCTGCTCAACC
>JAFQJX010000079.1 GCA_017397205.1 Clostridia bacterium
AACAAGGCGGCAACGGAGCTGCTCATGAGCCAGCTGCGCGAATATTACAAGGACACCGACGTCAACATCGTTCTTTCGAATGCAGGTGAGATGCTGAGCGTGATGGACGACAAGATCAAGGACGGCAAGATGACCGGCTTTGCGACCTATATGAACCGCAACTCCAAGTATTATCTTGACGCCCGCAACGGCGGCACCGACCTGAATATGGACGGTGACTACGATGATCCGGGTGAGACCTCCAATCCCGTTTCCGGTATGGGCGCGCCTCTTCTGAAGAGCGCCTACGTGCAGAATTACGGCGTGCTCAACCTGTACGCAGACCGCATTCATATGTCCGCCTACCCGCACGCGGGTGCTGAGGACGGCACGCTGGCGTGCTATATGACCGCCGTGGCAATGTACACGGCGATTACGGGCAACTCTCCCGTCGGACTTCCCGTTGACACGGGCTCCAAGACCCTGAAGGGCAACTACACCGCGCGCATTGACCCCGAGGAGGACGCCGCACTTGTCAAGCTCGTTCAGGAAATCGTGTTTGGCGTGATGGTAGACAACAACGAGAGCATCACCGAGGATGCGCCTGTCAGACCGAGTAGCCAGCTTGCTATCAAATCCACCTTTGACGAAAGTGAAACCGCGACCAGCAAGGGCAAGCTGACGATGACCGACGACATATCGGGCGGCACCCTGATCTGGAGAGAGATTGAAACCAATAGCAGCATCAACTACTCCGCTATGCCTCTGTTCTGTGAGTCTTTGGGCTGCATCAAGATCAACGGCAGAGGGACCACGAGATATCTTGCGCTGGACCTTACCTCTTATATGACGGTTGGCCACGAGTATGACTTCTCCGTACAGATGCAGGCCGATTTGTTCGTCACGGACACTCTGCGCGGACAGCTGTGGATCAAGCTGACCAAAAACGACGGCACCTATGAGCTTATCAAGATTGCCGAGGAATACATTACCGGCGACGTCACTCAGACCGGTGCACTCAAGGCAGTGAAGGGTACCTACCGTCATGCGGACGAAACCGTTACCAAGGTAGAGATACTGACCAACGTTCAAACGCTGGAAGGCAACAACGTAACAAAGTACTTTTTTGACAACTTCCGTATGTGGGAGATGGATGAGTTCACTGACGTGGATATCACTCCCGTACCCGCCCCCCTCGCCGAGTAAAGCGACCGCGCATACGAAGCAGCGCGCGCTCTCTCTGCTGTCACGTGGCGCATAGATGACGGCGCTTTCTTAGGGGATTCCCCTTTGCAAACGCAACAAACGAATGAAAAGAAGAAGCGGCGAACATTCGCCGCTTCTTTTATCGTCACGGGTGCGTTGCAATTTGGGGCGGGGTGTGGTACAATGGGGTATCAAACGAGAGGAGGAGTGCGCGCATGGATATGCCACAGGCGTTTTTGGAGCGCATGGGTGCGTATTTGGGTGACGAGGCGGGTGCCTTTGCTGCTGCCTTGGCGCAGGAGCCCACGCGCGGGCTGCATGTCAACCGAAAAAAGTCCGTTTCGGTGGACCTTTTCGGCTCCTCCTTGGCAAAAATCCCCTATGCGGAGGACGGGTATTATCTTGAGGGGACGGACAAAATCGGACGGCACCCCCTGCATCACGCAGGCGCGTTTTACGTGCAGGAGCCCTCTGCCATGGCGCCCGTTTGCGCCGTGCCGTGGGAGGAGGGACTGCGGGTGCTTGACCTGTGCGCCTCGCCCGGGGGAAAATCCACGCAGATAGCCAACCGCATCGGTGACGGGGGTCTGCTTGTTTCCAATGAAATTATGCCCGCGCGCTGTGCCACGCTGGCGGGAAACCTGGAGCGCATGGGGCTGACCCAATGCGTTGTGACCAACACGGATGCCGCCACGCTGGCGGCACTTTATCCCGCCTTCTTTGACCGCGTGGTGGTGGATGCGCCTTGCTCAGGCGAGGGAATGTTCCGCAAGGACCCCCTGGCGCGCCAGGCGTGGAACGAGGGAAACGTGCGCGCCTGTGCCGAGCGGCAGCGCGATATTCTGCATCATGCTGCTCTTCTTCTGCGCCCCGGCGGGGAGTTTCTGTATTCCACCTGTACCTTTTCGCGCGAGGAAAACGAGGGGTCGCTGATGGAGTTCCTTTCGTGTCACAGGGAGTTTTCCCTTGCGCCGCTTTCGGACGGAGTAGTGGCACATACTGCCCCCGCTCTGGAGGTGGAGGGGGACGGAGAAATCTCCGCCGCCATTTGCCGCTACGCAAGGCGCTTTTATCCCCACGTGGCAAGGGGGGAGGGGCAGTTTATGGCGCGCCTGGTAAAAGACGCCTCCGCCCCCGTGCAAAAGCCGCCCAAGCGACAGGCGGACGATACCCGCCCCCTCTCGCAGGAGGAGATACGCGCCTGGGACGGCTTCGTGCGTGATTGCTTTGTGGAGGAGGCGTCATTACCCACCCCGAGAATGTTCAAGGACAGCATCTCGCTTCTGCCCTATGACCTGCCACTCTCGGCAAGGGTGACCTATGCGCGCGGCGTTCAGGCAGGACGGGTGGAAAAGGGGCGGCTGGTGCCCATGCATTGGCTGTTTTCCGCCTACGGCAATTTCTTCAGGCGCCGCCTGGAGCTGACGCTTGACGACCCGCGCGTGGAGGCGTATCTGCGTGGAGAGACAGTCGCGTGCGACCTGCCGAACGGCTGGGGCGCCGTGCTGGTGGAGGGCTGCCCGCTCGGTGGCATCAAAATCACGGACGGCGTTGCCAAAAATCATTACCCCAAGGGCCTGCGCCTCAAGGGAGAGTAATATGCGCCTGCGGCGCGTGATATGTTTGCTTCGCAAACGTGATATGGCGTCCTTGACGCCGTGCAACACTCGCGTAGCGAGATATGCGCCTGCGGCGCGTGCAACAAAAAGGAACAGACGGCTGTCTGTTCCTTTGTCTTTTTTCTTTTTCCATTTTACTTTTACGCCTCAATGCCGTACAGGCGGCT
>JAFQJX010000080.1 GCA_017397205.1 Clostridia bacterium
AGGTGCACGGACCCAAGGGCGTTGGCGCCCTCTGGATAGATGCCGCCACCGTCAAAAACGGCGGCGTCGCCGCCACGCTGCTTGGCGGCGGTCAGGAGGGAGGCCGGCGTGCTGGGACGGAAAACGTCCCGGGGATTGCCGCCTTTGCCGCCGCTATCCGCGCGCGTCGGGCGGACAGAGAGCAAGCCGCCGCCCATATGACAGCGCTGCGCGACCGCCTCGTTGAGGGAATTAGAGGCACCTCTCGGCTTGCTGAGGTGCAGGTGAATCTCAGCCCCCGTATGGCGCCGCATATCGTCAGCATCACGCTGCCGCGCATCAAAAGCGAAACCATGCTGCATTTTCTGTCAGCCAAGGGCATTTACGTATCCAGCGGCTCCGCCTGCTCCTCCCATAACACCCATCTTTCCTCCGCCATGCTGGCGTGGGGGCTGACGGAGGCGGAGGCAGACTGCACCGTCCGTGTCAGCTTTTGCGCGGAAAACACCGCGGAGGACGTGGACGCGCTTCTCGCCGCCCTTGCGGAGGGCGTGCAGACGCTGGTGCGGATGCGCAGATAAAGCCAAGCCACCCAAGAGAAAAAGAGAAAATGGGGGAGCCACCCCATCTTAAAAGTATTCCGCCCCCCACTCGCTGTCGTCAAGCGACAGCATCAGCAGCTCCAGCTTTTTGGGGTCGCTGATACGGGCGGCGCGGGCACACAGGTGCTCCTTTTCGGTGGGGGAAAGCCCCTGCCAGACCTTGAGGGCACGCCTGTTTTTTGTCAGACACCGATAGATTTGCGGAAGCTCGTTCCCAAGTTTCATAGGCACCTCGCCGTTTTTTGTTAGTATGCCACGGCGTGGGCAAGGGCTATGAGGGGACGGGCACGCCAATTTCTGCCACAGGAGGGGCTTTATGATCCAGCTGACCTTTGTCACCGTGGGCACCCTGAAGGAGGGATACCTCAGGGAGGCGCTTGCGGAATATGAAAAGCGACTGTCCCAATACGCCACCGTCAGGCACGTGGAGCTCCGCGAGGAGCGCATCACGAACGAGGACGACCCCAAGCGGATTGAGCAGGCACTCGCGGCGGAGGGCAAGCGGATTTTAGACGCCCTGCCGCAGGACGCCCACAAAATCGCCCTCTGCGTGGAGGGTAAGCTGCTTTCCTCGCCCGACCTCGCCGCCCTCATAGGCAGGGCAGGGGATGAAAGGGGAAAAATATGCTTTGTCATCGGCTCCTCTCACGGGCTTGCCCCCGAGGTCAAGCGCGCGTGCGACACGCGGCTGTCCATCTCCCCCATGACCTTCCCCCATCAGCTGATGCGCGTCATTCTTTCGGAGGCGGTCTACCGCTCCTTTACCATTCTCGCAGGAAAAAAATATCATAAATAAGGCACCGCCTTGGCAAAAAGAAATAGTAAAAGGACAGAGAGAGAGCTTTCACCTTGTCTGTCCTTTTAAGCTTTTATCAATGCTTGTTATGCGTTTTGATGCAAGCTATTTTAAAAACATTATGAAAGATTTTTAATTTTTTCAATGCAGCTCTCGCAAAGTAAACTATCGGAGCCACCGTCTATCGTCGCATAGCATAGTCTACAACAGGTGGAAGGACGACGGATGACGATTCTGCCTCCCTCAGCATAAACCTCGAGAGGGCACCCGACGCCGAGCTCAAGCTCGCGCCTCAGCGATACCGGTATTACAATTCTGCCAAGCTTATCTAATTTCGTATTGTACATATATCACCTTAACAATATATAATGTGTACATTATATCATCTAAACGTCTATTTGTCAATGATGTTTTGTGAGTATAATCCTATTAACGATTACATTATATAATGCAGAGGTTATATATGCGACTGAGAATACTTGATATCCTGAGAGAAAAGGGCAAGACGAAATATTGGCTTTACATGCAGCTCGGTCTTAGCTATCAGAACTTTAACAAGCTGGTCAACGGCGAAACGTCTGCGATAAAATTTGAAAATCTGAAGGCACTTTGTGATATCCTTGACTGCACTCCAAACGATTTGTTTGTAGAATACTGTGGCAAATAACAGCCCATTTTGCAAGAAAAAGCAAATAGAAAAGAGCAAGCACGGTGTGCTTGCTCTTTTGTTGTTTTGTATTTTATGCGTTTGCCGCGTCCACGATTGCGGTGAACTTCTCGGGGATGAGAGAGGCGCCGCCAATCAGACCGCCGTTGACGTTTGCCTTTGCCAGCAGCTCAGCGGCGTTCTTGTCGTTCATGGAGCCGCCGTACTGAATGGTGAGTGCCTCGGCAACCTCCTCGCCGTACAGGGAGGCAACGGTTGCGCGGATGACACCGCAGGTTTCGTCTGCCTGCTCGGGGGTTGCGGTCAGCCCCGTGCCGATTGCCCAGACGGGCTCGTAGGTGATAATGACGTTCTTCATCTCCTCTGCGGAAATACCTGCGAGGTCCAGCTTGGTCTGCATGGACACCACCTCGTCGGTGATACCTGCCAGACGCTGCTCCTTGACCTCACCAAGGCAGAGCAGCACCTTGAAGCCCGCGGCAAGTGCCGCCTTGGTACGCAGATTGACGGTTTCGTCCGTTTCGCCAAAGTACTGACGGCGCTCGCTGTGACCGATAATCACGTACTCGGCACCGACCTCCTTCAGCATGGCGCAGGAAACCTCGCCCGTAAAGGCGCCCTTGTCCTCAAAGTGCACGTTCTCTGCACCGATACGAATATTCGTGCCCTTTGCGGCTTCCACCGCTGCGGGAATATCCACGTAGGGAACGCACAGCACGATATCGCACTTGTCCTTGCCCGCCACCATGGGAGTGAGTTCAGAGATGAACTGCCTTGCCTGGGAGGGGGTCATATTCATTTTCCAGTTACCTGCAATGACTACTCTTGCGCTCATAGTACACCTCGATTACTGATCCTGCAGGCAGGCAATGCCGGGAAGCACCTTGCCCTCAAGGAATTCAAGGGAAGCTCCGCCGCCCGTGGAGATATGGGTCATCTTGTCTGCATAGCCGAGCTTTTCAACGGCTGCGGCAGAGTCGCCGCCGCCAATGATGGAGATTGCGCCGCTTTCAGCAACTGCGCGGGCAACGCTCTCGGTGCCGTTTGCAAAGTTCTTCCACTCGGATACGCCCATAGGACCGTTCCAGACAACGGTGCCTGCGCCAATCAGCGTCTTTGCGAAGATTTCGCAGGTAACGGGGCCGATATCCAGACCCATCCAGCCGTCGGGAATGGCGTTGGAGTAAATTCTCATGTTGGGGGTGTTCTCGTCATACTCGCGGCCGATGATGTTGTCCACGGGGAGCAGGAAGTTGACGCCGTTTGCACGTGCCTTTTCCATGGTCTCGCGAGCCACGTCCAGCTTATCCTCCTCGCACAGGGAGGTACCGATGCGGAGACCCATTGCGCGGAAGAAGGTGTATGCCATACCGCCGCCGATAATCAGGGTGTCTACCTTTTCAATGAGGTTGTTGATGACACCGATCTTATCGGAAACCTTAGCGCCGCCGAGAATGGCAACGAAGGGACGCTTGGGATTCTCAAGGGCGCTGCCCATGACGGAGATTTCCTTCTGAATCAGGTAGCCGCAGACTGCGGGCAGACCTGCATACATAGCAACGCCTGCGGTGGAGGCGTGTGCGCGGTGCGCGGTGCCGAATGCGTCGTTGACGTACAGGGTTGCGTAAGCGCCCAGCTTCTTGGCGAATGCCTCGTCGTTCTTCTCCTCACCTGCATCAAAGCGGATGTTCTCAAGAAGCACGGCGGTGCCGTTTTCCATAGCGGCAATCTTTGCGGCGGCGTCGGGACCCACGATATCCTCAGCGAATACGGTGGGGATACCCAGCTCGTTCAGGCGGTCGCAAACGGGCTTCAGGGTGAACTTCTTCTTGTCGCCCTTTGCCTTTTCCAGATATGCGGCGGTGGCTGCTGCCTGCTCCTCAGCGGGGAGTGCGGCAACTGCCTTCTTTTCCTTCTTGTTCAGCCCGAAGCCCTCGGTGAGAATGCTGTGGGGCTTGCCGAGGTGAGAGCAAAGGATGACCTTTGCACCCTTGGAAAGCAGATACTTGATGGTGGGCAGGGCTTCTACGATTCTCTTGTCGGAGGTGATGACCCCGTCCTTCATGGGAACGTTAAAGTCGCAACGGACAAGAACGGACTGACCCGCCTTGATTTCTACGTCCTCAACGCTCTTCTTGTTGTACATAGACATATGCGTTTCTCCTTTTCAGGTGTTAAAATTTTCAACCATAGTATTTTAACATATATTTCTAAATTAGTCAACACAAGATTCAAAAAAGCGCCCCGTGCCGACACCGCGCGCGAGAGGAGGCAAGTGTTTACAATTTGTTCACAAAGCAGGGGTGCAAACAAGCTACAATGAAGGGGTATTACCAAACCGCAGGAGACGACATGATTACTGTAACCAACCTGACCTTTGCCTTTGGCACGCAGCTTTTGTTCAAGGACGTGGACCTGAAGTTCACTCCCGGCAACTGCTACGGCATTATCGGCGCCAACGGCGCGGGGAAATCCACCTTCCTCAAGCTTCTTTGCCGTGAGCTTGAGCCCACCAAGGGGGAGGTGCACATTCCCGCAGATATCCGTATGTCCGTGCTCCGTCAGGACCACTACGCCTTTGACTCCTATACCGTCCTTGACACCGTCATTATGGGCAACCGTCGCCTGTATGACGTCATGAAGGAAAAGGACGCCATCTATCTCAAGGAGGACTTCACCGACGAGGACGGCATCCGCGCCTCGGAGCTGGAGGGGGAATTTGCCGAGATGGGCGGCTGGGAGGCAGAGTCCGACGCCTCCCGTCTGATTCAGGGGCTGGGGCTTTCCGCAGACCTGCTCTGGAGCGAGATGTCCACCCTGCAGGAGAGCGAGAAGGTCAAGGTGCTGCTTGCACAGGCGCTGTTCGGCAACCCTGAGATTATTCTCCTCGACGAGCCGACAAACGGCCTGGACCTTGCCGCCGTGCGCTGGCTGGAGGAGTTTCTGATGGACTACTTCGGCACCGTGCTGGTCGTGTCGCACGACCGACATTTCTTAAACGACGTCTGCACCAATATCGTAGATATTGACTTCGGCTCCATCAAGATGTTCGTGGGGAACTACGAGTTCTGGTACGAGTCCTCGCAGATGATGCAGCGGCTAATCAAGCAGCAGAACAAGCGCGCCGAGGAAAAAATCAAGGAGCTGGAGGCGTTTATTGCCCGCTTCTCCGCCAATAAATCCAAGTCCAATCAGGCAACCTCCCGTCGCAAGCTGCTGGAGAAAATCACGGTGGAGGAGCTGCCCGTATCCTCCCGTCGCTATCCCTTTATTTCCTTTGAAATGGACAGGGAGCCGGGCAAGGATATTCTTTCGGTGGAGGGGCTGTGCAAATCCCAGGACGGCGAGGTGCTGTTCCGCGACGTTTCCTTCCTCGTTGGCAAGGGCGACAAGATTGCCTTCGTCGGCGACGACCGCAGCGTGACCGCTCTGTTCCGTTGCCTGATGGAGGAGGAGACCCCCGACGCGGGCACCTTCCACTTCGGCGTTTCCATTTCCACCTCCTATTTCCCGAGGGACAACACCCCCTATTTTGAGGGGCATAAGGAGAGCATTCTGGATTGGATGCGCCCTTATTCCAAGGACCAGAACGAAACCTATATCCGCGGCTTCCTTGGCAGAATGCTGTTCTCGGGCGACGCCCCCCACAAGTGCGTGGAGGTGTTGAGCGGCGGCGAAAGGGTGCGCTGTATGTTCTCGCGCATGATGCTGTTCGGCTCCAACCTGCTGATCATTGACCAGCCCACCAACCACCTGGACCTGGAGTCCATTACCGCCGTCAACAACGGCATGCGCGATTTCAAGGGCATCATTCTGTTCTCCTCGCACGACTATGAGATTGTCAGCACGGTTGCCAACCGTGTCATTGAGCTGACGCCCGACGGAATGGTGGATTTCCGCGGCACCTACGAGGAGTATCTTGCCAGAAAGGCAGGCGAGTAAGATGGGGACCCTGGACGTTGCCCGCTTTACCGCCGACCTTGGCCGCGCGTTCAAGGAAAACGGCATAGGGGGACTTCTCTCCCACGAGCGCACCCTCGCCTTTGCCCGTCTGACCGAGCGCATGCTTGAGGAAAACGAAAAATACAACCTGACCGCCATTCGCGAGCCAGAGAAAATAGCCCTTTTGCATTACGCCGACTGCGCCACCCTTTCCGCCATGCTCCCGAAGGGGGCAAGCGTGATTGACGTGGGCTGCGGCGCGGGCTTTCCCACCCTGCCGCTTGCCATTCTGCGCCCTGACCTTTCCATTCTCGCCGTGGACTCCACGGAGAAGCGCGTGCGGTACGTTGAGGAAACGGCGCGTCTGCTCGGGCTTGAGAACGTGACGGC
>JAFQJX010000081.1 GCA_017397205.1 Clostridia bacterium
AAAAAGACGGCTCGCGCCGTCTTTTTTTCGTTAAACGGGTAATTCCGTGTCCTCGGTGAGGAATGCCTTATAGGCACCGATCACCGCCCCCTCAAGCTCCTCGCGGAACGCAGCGTTGATGGGGTGCACCATATCGCGGAAGGTGCCGTCGGGATTTTTACGGGAGGGCATCACCACGAAGTACCTCTCGCGTGCGTAAATGACCTTGACGTCATGGACCGCAAGCTGGTTGTCCAGCGTAATGGAGGCAACCGCACGCAGGGGTCCCTCCTCAAAGGTCTTACGGATTTTAATGTCGGTAATCTGCATATTCTCGTCTCCTGTCGCTGTTGTGGCTTTGTTTTGTTGCATATAGTATAACGGAAATCTATGTACGTTATTCAACCAAATAAGGAAATTCCTGTAAAGAAAATGCAAACAAATTGTGAAAGGTGGCATTTATGGACAACGGCTGTATGGGGGCACGGGCGGCTGAGAAGCTGCTTTGTGGCGCAAGGCGCATCTTTTTCGTTGGCATCGGAGGCATCAGCATGGAGGGGCTGGCGCATATGACGCTTGCCCTCGGCAAGGAGGTCACGGGCTGTGACAGGGCTCTGTCGGGGGCGGCAGAGGCGGCGCTTGCCGAGGCAGGGGCGCGGCTTTGCGAGGACGGAGGGGACCCCGAGGGCTGTGACCTCGCCGTTTACAGCGCGGCAATTCCCGACACGCACCCGACCGTCGTGCGGGCACGGGCGCTCGGAATCCCGCTCATGTCCCGTGCGGATTTGCTTGCCGCCCTGATGCAGCGGTATCCCGTTCGGGTTGCCGTGGCAGGCATGCACGGAAAAAGCACCACGGTGGGAATGCTTGCCGCCATTCTCGAGCGTGCAGGGCTTTCCCCGACTGTCTCCTGCGGAGCGCCCCTCACGCCGGGGGGCAAGGCGTGGCAAATCGGGACGGGGGATATTTTTCTCGCGGAGGCGTGCGAATACCGCGACTCCTTTCTCTCCCTCTCCCCTACCCTCTCCGTCGTCACCAATATGGAATGGGACCACCCCGATTATTTTCCCGATATGGACGCGGTGCGGCGCTCCTTCTCCCGTTTTCTTCAAAACAGCCCCCGTGCGGTTGTCGGCGGCGACTGCCGTGCCCTCGCGGAGCTCTCACCGCCCGACGCCCTCCGCTTTGGCTTCGGAGAGGGCGCGACCCTGCGCGGCACGCAGGCAGGAGGGCGGCTTCGCTTCTGGGAGGGCGGCGCCCTGATGGGAGAGGTGCGTCTCCGTGTCCCGGGGGATTACAACGCACAGAATGCGCTTGCCGCCACTCTTGCCGCACGGCGGCTGGGCGTGGATTACGCCACGGTGCTTGACGCACTTGCGGACTTTCGGGGCGTGGGGCGGCGCATGGAGCTTGTCGGCGAGGTCGGTGGTGGGGAGGTCTATCTGGACTACGCGCACCACCCAACGGAAATTACCGCCGCCATCAGGGGGGCACGGGCAAGCGCAGAGCGCGTGCTTTGCCTGTATCAGCCGCACACCTACACGCGCACAAAGGAGCTGTGGCAGGAGTTTATCACCGCCCTGCGCACGGCAGACAAAACGGTGCTGGTAGATATTTACCCTGCCCGTGAAGCCCCCCTCGCGGGGATCACCTCACAGGCACTTGCCGAGGAGGGCGGGCTTGGCTACGCCTCCTCCCTCGCGGCGGCGGTGGGGAGGTCTATCTGGACTACGCGCACCACCCAACGGAAATTACCTCCGCCATCAGGGGGGCACGGGCAAGCGCAGAGCGCGTGCTTTGCCTGTATCAGCCGCACACCTACACGCGCACAAAGGAGCTGTGGCAGGAGTTTATCACCGCCCTGCGCACGG
>JAFQJX010000082.1 GCA_017397205.1 Clostridia bacterium
CGGTATCGCCGCACAGGGGACAAGCGCCGATTTCCTCACCGATTTCTCCCGTGTTTCCGCGGGCGCGCATCGCCTCGTCCTTGTGGGAAAAGACGCGGGTGATTTCCTCCTCCGCCAGGCGTGTGCTTTGCTCCACGGTCATATCTCCGCGCCACACCGCCTTAAGCGCCTGACCCATCTGGGAGGTCTTGTGCTTATCCATATCAATGCCGAGCTCCAGAAGCGATTCAATTAAGAACTCGCCGTCCGGCAAAATCACGTAGGTGTCCTTGTTCAGGGCAATATATCTGGAGTTACGGGCGTTGTCAATGATGCCCGTCCGCGTCGCCTCGGTGCCAAGCTCAAGGCCCTCAAAGATAGCGCGGTAGTCCTCCTCGTCCTCAAAGCCCTCCTCCAGCGCGCGCTCCTCTGCCTGTGCCTTTTCCTCCTTGAACGGATTTTTCAGGTAGTTGTTGAGCGTTTCAATGGTATAATGCTTGGGGGGCGCGGTCTGCTTCTCCTGCGGAGCAAAGGCGGTCGGCACCACCTCGCCGATTTCCAGGTTGGGCAGGAACTTATCCTTGCGGGTATAGTCGTCGTATTTGGTCCAGCCGGGCTCCAGAATGGCAGTGCCCTTGAGCACGAACTCCTCTCTGTCACCCACCGTAATATGCAGCTCGCTGCGCTCGATGCGGCAGGGGGTGGCACAGAACACCGCCACGAAGCGGCGGAAGACGGTGCCGTACACCTGCTTCTCCCTCTCCGTCAGATCTCCGTTTGCGGGGACTTTATAGGTGGGAGTCAGGGCGGAGTGAGATTCAATCTTGCTGTCGTCAAAGATATATTTGGAGTCGCGGAAGGCAACGGGATAGCCCATCTGCGCCACCTGCGAGATAATCTGGCGCATCTTGCCCTTCTCTGCCGTGGCAAGATACTCGGAGTTGGTACGGGGGTAGGTCAGATATCCCTTTTCGTAAAGCGCCTGGACGATATCCAGGGACTCCTTCATGGACATCTTGTACTTTTTACCCAGCACGTTCTGGAGCGTGGACAGGGAGTACAGCTTTCCGGGAGGAAGAAAATCCTCCTTGGACTTCTTGTCGGTCACGCGTGCAACAAGCGCGTTATACTCGCGCGCCAGCTGCTCTGCGTCGGCACGTCTGTCGCCGTCAAACTCCTCGCGCGAGGTAAGAAGCACCTCCTCGCCGCGCACCTCGGTGCGGCTGACGACGCCGTAGTAGGTTCTGGGAACGAAATTGCGAATGGCAAGGTCGCGGTCGTAAATCGCCTTGACGATGGGCACAATGACGCGCCCCACGCGCAGCAGCTTGCCCGTAATGATAGAGGCGTAGCGGGTAAGATTGACCCCCCACAGCCAGTCAATGTAGGTACGGGCGTACCCCTCGTTTGCCAGATTGTCGTAATCGCTGTCGGGCGCCATCTCCCCGAGGGCGGCGCGGACGGTCTGGGGCGTCTGGTCGGGCAGCCACAGGCGGTAGACGGGCTTGGCGGTGCGGAGCGCCTTTTTCACGCAGGTGCGGACGATGATTTCACCCTCGCGGTCTGCGTCACCTGCGTTGACGATTGCCGTCACGTCGGGGCGGTTGCACAGGGAGGAAATCAGGTCAAACTGCCGCTTGACGCCGCTGTCGCCGCGCAGCTGATACTCAAAGGTTTTGGGGAAGCAGGGCAGGTTTTCAAAGTTCCACCCGCGTGCGTGGGCGGGCGCGGGGGAATAGTGCTCAACGTCGGCCAGGGAAAAGAGATGTCCGAATACCCAGGTAATCAGGTAATCGCCGCCCTCCATATAGCCGTTTTTGTTTTGCATGTTGCCGATGGCGCCAGCAATGTTGCGCGCCAGACTGGGTTTTTCCGCAATAATTAAAATCATGTCTGCCTCTCCGATTTCACTTCACCTATCATAGCACGCCAAAAAGGGATTTGTCAATCGGTTGACAATAATCCGCAAAGGCGGTATACTGTTTTCAGACGCATTTCAGGAGGTGGAAATGGCCCCTTTCAAGCTGAGCGAATACCACGTTCCCGCCCCTCTTCCCATGCTGCGCTTTGCCGTGGTAGCCGACCTGCATAACAGGGACGGCGAAGCCGTGGCGGACGCAATCCTGCTCGCAGGCGTGGACGCCGTGCTGGTGGTGGGGGATTTATTTGAAGCCCCTCCGCGCAAAAGACGGTTGGCGTGGGAGGAGGCAAAAAAATTTTTATACAAGCTGCGCCGCTTGCCCGTTTTTTACAGCCGCGGCAACCACGACTATACCCTGACGGACGAAATCCGCGCCTTTCTTGACGAGAACAAAATCACCCTGCTGGACGATACCTACGTCCTCTTCCGCGGGCTGATGCTGGGCGGTCTTTGCTCCGCGCAATACAAGAAGGGAAAGAAGCCAAACACCGCCTTCCTTGAGGAATTTGCAAAAGAGGGAGAGTTCAAGGTGCTGCTCTGCCATCACCCCGAGTATTACCGCAAGCATATCCGCCACCTGCCCATTCACCTGACGATTGCAGGTCACGCCCACGGAGGGCAATGGAGAATCGGGCGGCAGGGGCTGTTTTCCCCGGGACAGGGTCCCCTGCCCCGTTACACGGGCGGGCTGTATGACGGCAGGCGCCTGCTCGTCAGCCGCGGGCTGAAAATCTCCCGTCCCATTCCCCGCATCGGCAACCCCCGTGAGCTGATGCTGCTCTCGGTCGGGGACGTGTACGAAAAATAAGCCCCAAGGGTGCGCCACGCGGCGCACCTTTTTTCCTCTTTTTGGCGTTTTTGGCAAAACGGAATTGACAAAGGGCGCAAATAAATATATAATACTGTTTTGAAAATAGTTTACTATCTGGAGTAAAATATGAAAGAGAAATTACGCGCCTGCGCGGCGCAGATTGACGAGGCGCTCGCCGCCGTTACCTGCGGAGAGGACCTCAAACAGTTCCATGCCCGCTTTCTCGGCAAGGGGGGCGTCATCACGGCGCTGATGAAGGAGCTTGGCTCCTATCCCAAGGAGGAGCGTCCTGCCGTCGGGCAGATGATTAACTCCTTCAAGGAGGAGGTCCTCGCGCGCTTCAAGGCAATGGAGAGCGAGGTTGCCCTGCGCGAAATGCAGGCAAAATACGAGCGCGAGAGCGTGGATATCACCATGCCCGGTGTCGCGCACTCCGTCGGCGCCCTGCACCCCACCTCCCTCATTCGTGCAAAGCTGTGCGAGGTGTTTGCAGGCATGGGCTTCCGCATCTACGAGGGGCGCGAGATTGAGGACGATTACCATAACTTCACCGCCCTGAATACCCCCAAGGACCACCCTGCGCGCGACAAGCAGGACACCTTCTATATTGAGGACGACGTCATGCTCCGCACCCATACCTCCCCCGGGCAGATTCACTGCCTGGAAACCATGAAGCCGCCGTTCAAGGTGGTCATGCCGGGTAAGGTGTTCCGCTGTGACGACGATGCTACCCACGCCCCCATGTTCCACCAGATTGAGGGGCTGGTGATTGACCGCCACGTCACGCTGTGCGACCTGCAGGGTCTGCTTGACACGCTGGCAAAGGCAATGTTCACCGACGATACCAAAACCCGCTTCCGTCCCTCCTACTTCCCCTTTACGGAGCCCTCCGTTGAGGTGGACGTGTCCTGCTGTGAGTGCGGCGGCACGGGCGAGGGCTGCCGCCTGTGCAAGGGCACGGGCTGGATTGAAATCCTGGGCGGCGGCGTTGTCAACCGCCGCGTGATCGCCAACTGCGGCCTTGACCCCGACGAGTGGACGGGCCTTGCCTTCGGCGCGGGGCTTGACCGCATCGGAATGCTCAAGTACGGCATCAACAACATTCATCTTCTCTATGACGGAGACAAGAGCGTGCTCCGCCAGTTCAAAAAGTAAGGAGGCAACGAGAAATGCTACTTCCCATCAGCTGGCTTCGTACCCTCGTTGACCTCGAGGGCATTGACAACGATACCATTGAAAAATCCCTGTTCTCCTGCGGCCTTGAGGTTGAGGAGCGCGCTCTCTTTGTCGGAGACGTGCAGGGGGTCGTGGTCGGTGAGCTTCTTTCCGTTTGTAAGATGGAAAACTCCGAGCACCTGCAAATCTGCCGCGTCAACTGCGGCACCTACGGTGAGGATATCCAGATTGTCACGGGTGCCTCCAATATCAAGGCAGGGGACCGCGTCCCCGTTGCGCTCCACGGTGCCACCGTCTACGGCAAGGAGGGCAAGGTCGTTACCATCAAGAACGGCAAGCTGCTCGGCACCCCCTCGAACGGTATGCTCTGCTCGGGCGAGGAGCTCGGCATTGACGACGACTGGTACGAGGGCGCCGGCGTGTACGGCATTCTCATTCTGGCGCCTGACGCCCCCATCGGCGCGGACGTGCGCGAGGTGCTGGAGCTCAACGACGAGGTCTGGGATATTTCCGTCACCGCCAACCTGCCCCACTGTCAGTCCGTCTGGGGTATCGCGCGGGAGCTTTCCGCGCTTCTCAACCGCGAGGCACAGGAGCCCGTGCTTGACTACACCGCGACGGCGGAGGGCAAGGAAAACATTTCCGTCACCGTCGAGGCGCCCGACCTCTGCCCCCGCTATATTGCCCATTATGTGAAGGATATACGCATTGCGCCCTCCCCCTGCTGGATGCGCCGCCGCCTGATTCTCACGGGTCACAAGCCCATCAATACGGTTGTTGATATTACCAACTACGTGCTGACCGAGCTGGGACAGCCCATGCACGCCTTTGACCTCTCCACCCTTGCGGGTGAAAAGATTGTGGTGCGCCGCGCCCGTGACGGTGAGCCGATTACCACGCTGGACGAGCACGAATTCCGCCTGACGGAGGAAAACCTCGTCATCTGCGACGCAGAAAAGCCCGTGGCGCTGGCAGGCGTGATGGGCGGACTCAACAGCGAAATCCGCCCCGACACCTCCGAGGTGCTCTTTGAATGCGCCAAGTTCATGCGGGACAATATCCGCCGCACGAGCCGCGCCCTGGGGCAGTCCTCCGACTCCTCCCGCCGCTACGAAAAGGGTGTGGACGAGTACACCACCGAGCGTGCGATTGCCCGCGCCCTGCACCTGGTACAGGAGCTGAAGTGCGGTACCGTCACAACGACCCACGTGGACTGCCGCGCCGCCGCCCCCGTGCCCACCGTCATTACCACCACCTTTGAAAAAATCAACGGGGTGCTGGGCATTGAGGTGCCGCGCCGCGAAATCATCTCCATTCTGGAGCGCATGAATTACGACGTCATTGCCGTGGACGACCTGATTACCGTCACCGCCCCCGGCTACCGCGAGGATATCGAGGACTACCCCGACCTTGCCGAGGACGTCATCAAAATGTACGGCTACGAGCATATCACCCCCCGTCTGATGGAGGGGAGTGCCATTACCGCAGGAGGGTATTCTCTGCTTCAGAGCCAGACCCTCGCCGCCAAGGAGGCGCTGGTGCGCCAGGGCTTCTTTGAGCTGATTAACTATTCCTTCTACAGTGAGGAAGAGCTGGCGCTCCTGCGCCTGCCCGAGGGCGACCCGCGCCTGAATGCGGTCCGTATTGAAAACCCCTTAAGCGAAAAATACGGCATCATGCGCACCACCCTGATTCCCTCCCTGCTTGGCATCGTTTCTCACAACGGCAAGCGCGGGCACGAGGATGGCCGCTTCTTTGAGCTTGCCAATATCTTTACCCCGAGCGGGAAAAAGGGCGTGCTGCCCACCGAGCGCCAGACGCTCACCCTCGCGCTTTGGGGCAAGGAGGAGAGCTTCTTCACCGCCAAGGGCGCGCTTGAGGCGCTGGGAGATACCTTTGGGCTGACCTTCACCTACGAGAGAGGGGCTGAGCCCTTCCTGCACCCGGGTGCCACCGCACGTGTGTTCCTCGGTGGCGAGGAAATCGGTATTCTCGGACAAGTGTCCTACGAGTGCGTCGCTGACTTTGAAATCCTGGGGGGCGTCTTCCTGTGCGAGCTAAACTACGAGGCGCTCTCCGCCCACTTCCCCGAGCTCATTCGCTATACCCCCATTCCTAAGTTCCCCTCCGTGACGCGCGACCTCGCGCTGGTGGCGGACGAGCAGGTGAGTTGCGGCGAGATTACCGAGGTCATCAGAAGCGCCTGCAAGAGTGTCACCGAGGTGCGCCTCTTTGACGTGTACCGCAGCGAGCAAATCGGCGCGGGTAAGAAGAGCATGGCGTTCGGGCTGACCTTTACCCCCACGGGAGATACCCCCCTGTCGGGCGAGGCAGTGGACAAATTCGTTGAAAAAATACTCAAATCTTTGGCATACCGCTTGCAGATTGCAATTCGGTAATGCGGGAGGAAGCAATGTTAGATATTAAGTTTTTGCGGGAAAACCCCGAGCTTGTAAAGGAAAATATTCGCAAGAAGTTTCAGGACCATAAGCTGCCCATGGTGGACGAGGTTATCCGTCTGGATGCCGAGAGCCGCCGCTGCAAGGCAGAGGCAGACGCCCTCCGTGCGGACAGAAATCGCCTGTCCAAGCAAATCGGCGCCCTGATGGCGCAGAAGAAGGTGGAGGAGGCAACCGCCGTCAAGGCGCAGGTCACCGCGAATGCCGAGCGCCTGGCTGAGCTTGAAAAGCAGGAGGCAGAGCTTCAGGCAGAGGTCAAGCGCCTGATGATGATCATCCCCAACATCATTGACCCCTCCGTCCCGATTGGCAAGGACGACAGCGAAAACGTAGAGGTC
>JAFQJX010000083.1 GCA_017397205.1 Clostridia bacterium
CGCTGTATTTTGGCGAGGTTGCTTATTTGAACCAGGAGAAAACCTTTGGTTTTCTCGGCTGGTTCGCATCTTCTCCGTAGAGCGTCACCCTTTTGCGAGGTGACGGCAAGGCAGGAGATATTTTCCACAAGAGAATATTCTGCTTCTAAACAAATGTATTAAATAATACAGTTGCACAGTTGCGCAACTGTGCAACTGTTAAGGTCATGATCTAAAGAAAGGAGAAAGGCAACCCTTGAAAATTTCGCGCATTTCACTGTTGCATTGCTACAAGCTGGTGTTCCGCTCTCTTTTGCTTCTTGCGGCGCTTGCCCTGTATATCGTCGGACGTGTAAAGGGAAGTGAGGGGCTGTTCGGTGGGCTGGAGGAAAATCGTGTGGTGCTTGGCATCATATGGGGCGCCTTTGCCTTTGAGATGGTGCTTCGCTTCTTTCCCAATAAGAGCGAGAGCATGGGCTGCCAGAAGCAGTTCAGGCGCAACTATCGGCCCTATGAGGGACAGGAGCACGCACATATCAGGACGGTGCCGCACCGCGCTTGGCGTACCTGGATTTGTCTTGCCGCCTGGCTGACGCTCAACATTCCCTTTGGAATTCTGTACTACGCAGGCGTGCTTGACGCGGGCATCCTGGTGCTGATCAGCTTGGCGTATGCGGTCTGCGATATGATTTGTATTTTGTTCTTTTGCCCCTTTCAGACCTGGATCCTTAAGAACAAATGCTGCACGACCTGCCGTATTTATAACTGGGACTTTGCCATGATGTTCACCCCCCTGATGTTTATCTGGCATCCCGTGACCGTCACGCTTTCTCTGCTGTCGCTTGCGCTGCTGCTCTTTTGGGAGGTGCAGTACCGCCTGTATCCCGAGCGGTTTGCCGAGGAAACGAACAGCTCTCTTGCCTGCTCTCATTGCAAGGAAAAGCTTTGTCACCATAAAAAGCAGCTTCGCCGCTTCCTTGACCGCCAAAGAGAGGTGCTGCTCAAGCTGCAAAGCAAGCTCAACCTGAACAAAAAACGCAAATAACAAAGAAATGAAGCGCCGCGAGGCGTTACACCCTTAAGGGCAGTTTGTGAGTGTTTATATTAGAAAGGTCGCTATGAAAAAATCATAGCGACCTAATCTTTTTCGCGCACTTTTCTTTGTTATGAATTTCTGTTAAAGCAATTCGTTTATCTGCTTTTTGAGTGACTCTGCATCCTTTATATCGGTAAACGTAATGTTGTTATGATTTGCTCCTTGCAGTACCACCGTTCCGTAGTTAAAAATTTTGCCCCAAAACGTATAATTTACTACAATGTTTTCAACCTTTGCCAACGGCATTTCGTCAGTATGAGTAGATATCCAACCGGACTTTTCTAAAACCTTTTGATCAGTAATAAGGTATTCGGTAGTAACATAAGCCACCGTTGCACTGATTGCCCGGAATGTAGGTATTAAAAGAAGCCAACACCCAAGCACTCCCCAAATCCATTTCAATACCAAAAATATCGGGTTTTTCTTTGGTACAATTTTGATTGTTTCCTTACTACTTACTACATTTTTCTCTAAGTATCCCATCCTTACCATTCTCCTTACGCCAAAAATAAAAAGTGCGCCGACCGAAATCGGCGCACAAAAACGCAAATTCCAGTCGTCGCCAAACAAACCGTGTACAGATTGGGTATATGAATACTCTCTCGTGTACGGAATTTGCATTTTATCAAATTCATCACGAAAGAGTATGGTTAAAAAAGGGTATATGTATCCCTAAAAACAAAATACACCCAAAGAGTCTGTACGATTTAGTTTGTTTGGCACAATTACTGTATCACAATTTTCACGGTTTGTAAATATGTTTTGTACATTTTTAAAAAAACACCTTGATAAGAAAAAGGCCTCCGGTGTAACACAAGGGAGCCATTTTGTTCATCTTTGGCATGCTGATTTGCCTGACAAATAAAGCTTTTTCTATTCTTCTTGACAAAGTATAACGGGTGTGATATGATAAATGCAAAGCAAACTTAACACGAGGTGACGTATGAAAAACAGAGTAGAGGAGCTGCGCCGCATCTACGGCGTACGGCAGGAGGCGCTGGCGGAGGCAATGGGGGTTTCCCGTCAATCCATTGGCTCCATTGAAAACGGCAGATACAATCCCTCCACCATTCTGGCAATCAAGCTTGCCCGTTATTTCGGGCTGACCGTGGAGGAGGTATTTTGCCTGGAGGGAGAGCCCGCGTGGCAGATGGCAGAGCGGCTTGCTCTGCTCCCGGAGGAAACCCAGCTTTCCAAAAACCGCGCGCATAATCTTGCCGTTCCGCTCCCCGAGGGGCTGATTTACGGACAGGCAAACCGCTATCCCTCCCAATTTGCATACGCAACCTTTATGACAGCGCACAACGGCGCCGAGCCCGTCGCAATTTATAATGCTCTGACGCTTCTCGGTGTGCCCGTTCCCTTTGCTGATATTCTGACCGAGCTGGAGGGCAACGGACTTGCCCTACTGGACGGCTATGCCAATACGGATATCCGCAGGGCGGCACCCCTATTTAGTGCGCACGGCGTATCGGCACGCGGCTTTGGGGGGCAGGCGGATTTTTTAGAGAACGTCACCGAGGGGGACGTTTTCATTATCACCTATTGGAACGACCGCTTCTTCCGCGAGCTTAAGGGTCTGCATACCGTGGCAGGCACCCTGACCGAGGGGGGCTGGGTGTTCTACAACGTCAAGGGCGAGGACCTGGAGCCGCGCACCTACCGCACGCTCCCCGAGGCACTCCGCGGCAAAAAGTTCCTGTACGGGTATATCGTGCATCCTGCGTAAAAATAGACGGAAAGCAAAGCACGCTTTCCGTCAAAAAAGGCAGCCGGATAACGGTTGCCTTTTTCATTTTTTTGCGGTACCGTAGGTCAATTGGAAAGCGCGCTTTCCACGCTTGGCATCACTCTCCCTGAGCGCCCTTCGCGCGGTCCGTGCCGTAGCAAAGGCGACGCAGCTCTCCGAGCGCATCTCCCACGCCGCCGACGGCATCAATCAGCCCACAGGCAACCGCCTCCTCACCGTCAATGACGGAGCCGATGTCATTTGTGAGCTGTGCGGTGCTGTTCATCAGCGACTTCAGCTTTTCCTCCGTCACGTTGGAGTGAGAGGTGATAAAGCGGATGATGCGGTTTTGCATCTCCGTCAGGTAGTGGTAGGTCTGCGGCACGTTGATGACGGTGCCCGTCGTGCGGACGGGGTGAATGGTCATGGTGGCAGAGGGGACGATATAGGAGCTTCGCGATGCAACAGCGAGGGGCACTCCTATGGAGTGACCGCCGCCGAGGACGATGGAAACGGTGGGCTTGCTAAGACTTGCAATGACCTCCGCAATGGCAAGCCCTGCCTCCACGTCGCCGCCCATGGTATTGAGCAGAATCAGGATGCCGTCCACCTTGTCACTTTCCTCCAGCTCCACGAGCAGGGGACTTAGGTGATCGTATTTGGTTGCCTTTTGCGTATTGTCCAGCACGTAATGCCCCTCAATCTGTCCGATGATGGAAAGGCAGTAAAAGCGGTCGCGCCCGTTGGTTGCGTAGGTGCTTCCCATCTCCCGAATGCGGTCAAGCGAGTCGTGTGTGACGTTTTGGGTGTCTTCCTCTGCGCCCTGCAAGGTGTTTTGCTCGTTTTCGTTCATTGTCGTATCTTTCCTTTGTGTTTTTCATATATTTTTTGTCAAAGTTTTTTCCTTTATAACATTTACTTTTGAAGAAATATATGTTAAAATATCGGGTAGTAATAAAAAAGTTGTGAAAGGAGTTATCATGGCAAAATTTGTTGTAGAAACTTCTGCCCGTCACCTGCATCTCAGCCAGGCAGACCTGGACGTGCTTTTTGGTGAGGTCGGCTATCAGCTGCACCCCAAGAAGGACCTCAGCCAGCCCGGTCAGTATGCATGTGAGGAGCGCGTGACCGTCGTCGGTCCTAAGGGAGAGCTGAAGGTGACCATTCTCGGTCCCGTCCGTCCCGAATCTCAGGTGGAGCTGTCTTTGACGGATGCCCGCGCCATCGGCGTGGTAGCACCCATCCGCGAAAGCGGTGACGTCAAGGGAAGCGGCGCCTGCAAGCTCGTCGGTCCCAAGGGTGAGGTGGAGCTTGCCTGCGGCGTGATTGCTGCAAAGCGTCATATCCACATGACCCCCGCAGATGCAGAGGTGTTCGGCGTCAGCGATAAGGAAATCGTCAAGGTAAGGACCAACGGTCAGCGCCCTGTGATTTTCGACGACGTCGTGGTGCGCGTCAGCCCTTCCTATGCGCTGGCAATGCACATTGATACGGATGAGGCAAACGCCGCATTCGGTGTCACCGAAGGTGAAATCGTAAAATAATTTACATAACTAAGGAGATAAAACTATGTGTGAATACGCAATGAGCAGTCATGTCGCAGGCATGACCACCGTTGCCAAGGGACCCATGCACGGTCCCGCCCCCATTCCCGAGGAGGGCAAGTGGGTCCAGGCCAAGCAGATTTCTGATATCAGCGGCTTTACCCACGGTATCGGCTGGTGCGCTCCTCAGCAGGGCGCCTGCAAGCTGAC
>JAFQJX010000084.1 GCA_017397205.1 Clostridia bacterium
AGCTCCTCAAACATTCCGAAAAAGCTGCCGAACAGCATGAAAATCAGAACGCAGATGCAGACAACGGGACCGCCCTTGTCTGCCAGACGGCGCATCAGCCGACTGATAAAGGTGTTAATGCCGTGCGTTTTTTCCAGCAGGTTAAAGATGCCGCTCATCACCAGGAGGAACACGCAAATCATAATCAGCGACAGGGAATCCTCACTTGCGAACACGCGCACGGGCGCGGTCAGAACGCGCCAGAGGGCGATGCCCTTTTTCTCACCCGTTGAGGTGTAGGTGCCGGGGATAATCAGCTCCCGTCCCTCCTCGTCCAGAACGCGCTCAAAGGCGCCCTGCGGAACGAAGTAGGAGAGCAGCCCTGCAAGGAGCAGCACGGCGCACAGCAGCAGCACCACGGATACAAAGGAGCGTGCACCGATGGAGGAAAACGCCTTTTCCTTTTGCGGCAGCTGCTCCTCCACGAGGGTGGTGGCGGTGGGGGCTTGGCTTGCGGTTGTGTTTCTCATAAGGTCACTCCTGTTTTTTGTTCTGCCTCCTGCCTCAGCAGGGTGCTGGCAATATACCAATCCACGCAGCTTCTCTTTTCCTCGGGGACAAAGTAATAGATTTCCTTGCCCTCGTAAAGCTCAAAATCCTCCCCTGCGCCAAACAGCAGGCGGTAGATGGAGTCAAGGGGCCACACGCGCGTAACGGGCTTGCCGTCCTCGGTGCCCTCGTAAAGGAGTCCCTCGCGGCTCAGGCGGCACGTGCCCTCGCCCGCAGGACGGAGCATTCCCTTGCCGCCCACCGAGGCGTGCATCAGCTTGACGGGGCTTTCCAGAGCAAAATCGGGGTCGTTCAGCATAAGCTGATGCATCTCACCCACCTGCCACTCGTACCAGGCGGCGAAATTCTCAAAGGGCTTGCCGCCCTCAAATGCGTAACGGCTGTCCATACGGCAGGTCAGTCCGCAGGACGAGCAGCGCACGGTGCGCCGCTTGGTCACGATGGAGCAGTGCGCACCGCAGGAGGGGCACAGCGTCAGGATATTTTCAAGACCCTCCGCCATTTTGCGGCAGCGGTAGCGAAGCTCGGGGTGCGCTTCAAGCCAGGCAAGCTCGTCGTAATACAGCGCCTCGTCCACGCGAAGCTTGATGGTATCGACGTCCAGCGCCTTGACCTCCTCACCCTCAAAGAGGAGCCGCATTTCGCCCTCCACGAGGGAGCCGCGGCGAATGCCCTTGCCCCATTTGGGCTTGGCAAGATAGGAGCCGTTCAGGTGCAGCGCGTAGACGGGCACGCCCGCGCTTTTCAGGAAGGAGTAGGTAGCGGGCTGAATATCCTCAAAGGTGCCCGCCGTGGAAAGCCGTGCCTCGGGCATCATGGCAAGCATACCGCCGCGCTTCAGCACGCGCAGGCAGTTCATGGCGCTTTCCGCGTCCGAGGTAAACATTCCCTTGGGGAAGCAGCCCAGGCGCTTGAGCAGGCGCCCCAGCCACTTGTGGTAGAAATAAAGACGGGCAACGATAAAGTTGGGGCTGTGACGGCGGAGCATGGTGCCCGCAAAGGCAAAGTCGTTAAAGGAGCCGTGGTTGACCAGCACGATACAGGGCTTTTCGGGGACGGGGACCGTTGCCTTGACCCTGAATTTCAGCCGCCCGAAAAAGAGAATGCGGCTACCAAGATACAGGGGAGTCAGGAGATGACGGGAATACTCCCGTACGGTGGTTTTGGAGGAATAGAGCTTCTTCTCCTTGGCAAGCAGGCGGTTGACCCATGCAAAGAGCGGCTCCCGATAGCGGAACAGCAGCAAAAGAAGCGTCACCAGCACGATAAAGACGGCAAGGGAGATTGCCCAGCTGTACGCCACGGAAACGTGACCCAGCCCCACGCCGAGGCAGACGGAGGGGAGCGCCCCCAGCGTCGTCAGGAAAATGTAGCGGGGGTATTTGATCTGACAGGTGCAGGCGAAGAAGCAAATCAGCCCGTAGGGGATGGCGGGCAGGCAGTAAAGCACGAAAATCACCAGCGCAATTCTACCCGAGGTGCTGGCACCCTCAAAATCAATGTTCAGGTTTTTGTTGAAATAAACACCCAGGCGCTCGCCGTAAATCTTGTAGAGCAGATAAATGACGGTGCTGCCGAGGAAGACGCCGATAAAGCAGCAGAGAATGCCGTTGACGAAGCCGAAGCTGATGCCCGCAATCACCTGCACGGGCTCGGCAGGCAGGAAGGTAAAGACCACCTGCAGCATGGCGAGAAACGCAACGATGAGGTAATCGGTCAGGTGGAAGGAGGAGATGCGCTCCTGATACTCCTCGCCGCTGATGTCCCCCGTAAAGAGCGCCTTGGTCAGGGTGGCGTTTTCACCCCAGAACAAAAAGACAAGCATCAGAAAAAACAGGCAGACGAATACGACGCCGACAGTGACCTTCAGGGCGGTGCTTTTCTTGTTCACGGTGCTCCTTTCTGCACAGGCGCGCGCGGCCGCGCGTGCGCTTCTGCTACCTTTTTGTTTAGTATGATAATTTATTATAAACAATATATGAACAAATTGCAACCTATTTCTTCCTCTTGCGACAAGGGCGACCTCGGGATGCTTCAAAAAACGACGGGGAGGAGCCGCAAAGTCACGCTTTTTTGCCCTTTTGCGCCGAAAAACGGGGGAGAGGGAGAAAAAAGGAAAAAATAATGGCAACACCTCCGTATTGTGACAAGCTTCGACACGGGGGGCGGTATATAATACGGACAGATACCAAATTATATTTCAGGAGGACCTACCAACATGAAGGAAGCAACAAACAAAGCCGTAGCAATCATTCCCCCCGCAGGACAGGGGGGCGGGGTGCCGCCGCATCAGCTCCTTGCGGCGCTACCCGAGGACACGACACAGCTCTTTTGCGCCGTTTGCAGCGAGGAGGGTGTTCTCCTGCTTGAGGAGGCGCTTGCGGCGCGGGCGGCGGGGGCTACCTATCGGGTGTACGCCGTGCTGCCGCACGAGGAGGTGGCTGTCGGCTGGGACGAGCCGCTGCGCGACCGCTTTTTTGCCGCGGTGGAGGCATCGGACGGGGAGCTTCTTCTGCGGACGTCCCCCGACGTCGCGGGCGACGGCGCGGTCCTGACGGAATATCTTGCGCCGCGCTGTGGCTGTATCGCCAACGGCCTTGCCGTCAGCTAACCCCTTTTTTCAACATAAAAACGCCGTTTTTTGCCCCCTGCCTTTGCAGGGGGCATTGACTTTGCCAGTCTCATCTCCTATAATGGAGATGTATGGCCACGCAGAGCAAGTCGGGCGCGACGAGCCCCCTCTCTCTGCGACGAGGACAAGGAGGAGTACTATGCCGCTGCAAATTCCCGATTATCACAAAATGCTTGACACGCTTCACGTGGGCTGCGAGGCACCCCACGCCTATTTTATTCCCTATCACACGCGGGAAGCGGCAGACGGCGACCGCCGCGGCGCCTCTGCCTTTTTCAAGAGCTTGTGCGGGGAGTGGTCCTTCCGCTTTTACCCCTCTGCGGGCGAGGTGGAGGATTTTCTTGACGGGGGCTTTGACCGCTCCGCAATGGAGAAGATCACGGTGCCGAAGAACTGGCAGATGGAGCTGGGGCGCGGCTACGACGTGCCGCAGTATACCAACATCAATTACCCCTATCCCGTAGATCCGCCCCACGTGCCTGACGAAAACCCCTGCGGGCTTTATATGCGCGATTTTTACATGACCGCCGCCCAGCTGGAGGGCAAGGTGGCATACCTGAATTTTGAGGGGGTTGACTCCTGCTTCTACCTGTGGGTGAACGGCACCTTCGCGGCATACAGCCAGGTGTCGCATATGACGAGCGAGATTGACGTGACGCCCTACCTCGTGCCCGGCAAGAACACGCTTGCCGTGCTGGTGCTCAAATGGTGCGACGGTAGCTATCTTGAGGACCAGGATATGTGGCGCATGTCGGGCATCTTCCGCGAGGTGTACGTCACCCTGCGCGACAGAGTCCACCTCACGGACTATTTTGTGAA
>JAFQJX010000085.1 GCA_017397205.1 Clostridia bacterium
AATGGTGGTTACTTGGAACATCTCGCCCGCGCCCTCGCAGTCGCTGCCCGTAATCAGGGGAGTATTCACGTAAACGTAGCCGCGGTCCTGGAAATAGCGGTGAATGGCGTCTGCCATCACGGAGCGCACGCGGAACACGGCGTTGAAGGTGTTGGTGCGGACGCGCAGATGGGGGCTTTCTCTCAGGGTCTCCAGCTTCTGGAACTTCTTTTGGAGGGGGTATTCGGGGGGGCAGTCGCCCAGCACCTCAATGACGGTGGCGTTAATTTCCACGCCGTCCCCGCGCATATTCTCCACCACGGTGCCCTCTACCTTGAGGGAGGCGCCAAGATGCTGAGAGGCGGCAGGCGCCGTCATGGTCGCCTTGTCCACCACGATTTGCAGGTGCTTGAGGGACGTGCCGTCGTTGAGCTCCACGAACGCCATGTTCTTGGAATCTCTTGCCATGCGGACCCAACCGCAGACGGTCACCGACTGTCCGACGGGAATCTCCCTTGCCAGAATTGCGCGAATGTCAGTATGCTTCATATGCGTTTCCTCCTTGGGGGACGGAATATAAAAAACACCCGTCCGCCCCATCTTGTTAATAGGACGAGCAACGAGTGCCGTGGTACCACCTATTTTCGCCGTCCATCAACGGCCTCTCAATGTCTGACGCCATTACCCGTCGCCCCTACTTGCTTCCGTTCGGTTTGCTGCTCCAAAGTGTTATTCGCCAGGCATCCGCTGCGCGGCTCTCACCGTCCCGCGCTCTCTTGGAGTGACCCGCCTGGGTACTTCTCTTTATCATCGCATTTATGGGATTATTTTAGCAACCTTTTCCCCTCTTGTCAAGAGGATTTTCAAAATCGCGGCGCGGGCAGGATTGCCCGCGCCCTTTTTTGCGCGGCGTGTACGCCGCAAAGGCGCGCTGCGCGCACCTTACTGATACATATTGTTCGCCTTCATAAAGGCGTAAAGCTGCTCGCCGTGCTGCTGCTCCTCCGCCTGAATATGGTTGAGGACGCGACGTGCTACGGGGTCGCCGAATTCAAAGACGCCCGTATCGTACATGGAGGACACGTGCTTCTCGGTGGCAAGCATATCCTGGCACAAAAAGGCGTCCAGCTTGCTATCCTCCTGATTTGCGTAGGAATACGCCACGCAGTTTTCGTTGTTTGCGGAAAGCGCGCAGCCGTCCACGGGGGTCACGGTGCCGCCCATCATCTGGGTGACGGTTTTGAGGTGCTCGCGCTCAGTTTCGGCAATGGAACGGAACAGTGCCACGAGGGAGGGCGCCTTTGCCTTATCCGCATAGCCCTCGTACTTTTTGATGCAAAGCTCCTCCTGCCCCTTCATGTCCTTGAGCAGAGCGCTTTCCTTCTGGGTGAGTTGAATATTCATATCATACCTCCTGTTGGTGATACAGAAAGTATGCACGGAGTGAGGGGGCGGTTATACCTCCCTTTCCTCTTTTTTCTTTTTTTGGCGCATCACGCGGCGCCACCACACGTCAAGCGGCAGCTGCGACAGCACCACGGCAAGCAGAATCACGGCACAGCCCCATATCTGCCTGTCGCTCATGGTCTCGTCCAGCAGAAGCGCGCCCCCGACCGCACCGAACACGGACTCCAGCGACATAATCAGGGAGGCAACGGTGGGCATACCCGACAGCTTTTGCCCCACGATCTGCGCGGTGTAGGCAAAGCCGCCCGAAAGAATGGCAAGGTAGGCAAGCGACGGCAGGGCGGGCGCGAGGTCCCCCCAGGTGGGCAAAGGACCGAACAAGCTACAGATAAGCGAAACCGTCCCCGCCACGTAAAACTCCACGATGGCAAGGCGGACGCCGTCTGCGCGCCTTGTAAACAAATCAATCAGTACAATCTGCACGGCAAAGCAGAACGCCGACGTGAGCAGGAGAGCATCTCCCCAGCCGAAGCCGCCCATGGAGGTGCAGGAGGCAAGCAGATAGGCACCCACCACCGCCACGCCGATGCTGACCCAGACGTGCAGGGGGGCGATTTTGCGGCGTAAAAGCCCGAGCAGCGGCACGAACACGACGTACAGGGCAGTCAGAAAGGACGCCTTTCCCGAGGAGGTCAGATTGATGCCCACCTGTTGCAGGGTGGTTGCCGTGGCAAGCGTGATGCCAAGGCAGGCGCCGCCCGCCAGCTCGGCGCGTGTCAAATCCACAAAACAGCGGTTCCGCCTTGACAAAAGCAGCCGCTCGCCGCCGCGTATTTTTTCATAAACGGCAAGCACCGCCGTCAAAAAAAGGCCCCCGAACAGAAAGCGGACGGCACCAATGGAGAAGGCGCTCATCGTACGCCCCGCCACACTCTGTGCGACAAAGGCAAAGCCCCATACCAGCGAGGCAAGGAACAGAAGCGTGTTTCCGCCAAGGCGTTTTTTCGTTTCCATTTTGCCTCCCTCCTTTGTAACGCGCTCGTTGACAGAGCGGCCGTTTCGTGGTACAATTTTATGTGACAAAGGACACGCGGCTACAAAAAGCCGCCGTGCGTCCATACGGTTAGTATCCGTCGCGGAGGCGGCGTTATGTATCGCCGCAAAAAAAGAACCTGAATCAAGCGGGTGATTCAGGTCCTTCTGGTGGAGACAACTGGACTCGAACCAGTGACCCCTTGCATGTCAAGCAAGTACTCTAACCAACTGAGCTATGCCTCCGCAAGCTCTACGGATACGCAAGTGAAGCATGGTGGAGACAACAGGACTCGAACCTGTGACCCCTTGCATGTGAAGCAAGTGCTCTACCAACTGAGCTATGCCTCCATTTGCTACCGTAGATTGTTGCATAGGTATTATAGCAAGTACCGAAGCAAATTGCAACCCCTAATTTTATTTTTTTGTGCGTGCGGACACCAAATGCGGTTTTTGCGCGCTCGGAAGGAAAGGAGCGACACGTGCATTACTGTGAGCTTAACGGGCGGATTGAAATCACGGCTGCCACCCTGGTGGCAATTTCCCGCATGCGTGCGGCAAGAGAATACCTCTCCGACGGCGAGCTTCAGGCGGGCGGCGGTGCAGACGCCGTCTGGCGCCGTCAGCTGACGGGGCAGGAGCACCCCGCGCTTCTTTCCCTTGAGGTCACGTGCTGTGACGTGCCTTGCCTGATTTCAGCAGAGGTGGATTTGCTGGAGGACGGGGTGCTGACCCATATCCACAAGGTTACGGGCGACCCCACCCGCCCCACGCGTGAGGCGGTGGCGCAGGCACGGGGCCAGGCGTTTTGCGCCGCCCATATGCTTGCCTGTCGGGGGGAAGGCGTCTGCCGTCTGCGGATTCTCTACGTCAGCGACGGCTTCCCCCTGCCGCACCTGGCGGAGGAGGCACCGACGGAGGAGCAGCTCGGGCGCTTCTTTGACAAGCTCATGGAGGGGCTGGTGCTGTTTGCGGGGGCGGAGCTGGAGCGCGTTTCAAAGCGTCTGCCCACCCTGAAGGCCCTGCGCTTCCCGTTCCACGAGGTACGCGAGGGACAGCGGGAGCTGATGGAAACGGTTTACTCCACCGTCAAGCGCGGGAAGCGCCTCTTTGCCTGTGCCCCGACGGGAATCGGAAAAACGGTTTCCGTCCTGTACCCCGCCCTGCGCTCGCTTGGTGAGGGAACGGTGGACAAGGTCTTTTACCTGACCCCCAAAAACACCACCGCGCTTGCGGCGGCGGATGCCTTGCGTCTGTTCAGCCGCGGAGGCGCCCTCGTCAAGGCGGTGCACCTGACGGCAAAGGACGCCATTTGCCCCGCGCATCAGATTTGCCGCGAGGGCGAACGGTGCCACCTTTCCCCCATTGCAACCACCCGTTTGGACGCCGCCGCGCGGCACCTCCTTGACAGCGGCAACCCCGTGATCGGCAAGGACGAGATTCTGCGCGCCGCGCTGGAATACAAGGTCTGTCCCTACGAGCTTTCCCTGCATTACAGCATGCAATGCGACGTCATCATCTGCGACTACAACTACCTGTTTGACCCCCGCGTTGCCCTCAAGCGGTATTTCTCTGCCGCGGGGCGCTACGCGTTTCTTATAGACGAGGCGCACAACCTCGTGGACCGCGCGCGAGAGATTTACAGCACCTCCCTCTCCCTCTCCCAGGTGGACGGATGGAGACGCGCCCTGAAGGACCTCCCCGCCGCAAGCGCGGCGCTGACACAGTTTTATCAAACGCTGGAGGGGCTTTGCAAGGCAGCCCTGAAGGGCGAGGTGCAGACGGATGCATCTGGCAAAAAGCACGCCTTTGCTTCGCAAAAGGAATTGCCGAGCGGCTACTATCCCGCGCTCGCGCTGCTTCACTGCGCCCTTGCGGACGCCCAGGAGAAGCATCCTCCGCAGCAGCTTGCGCGTGTGCTGCGCCCCATTTACTACGAGGTGCAGGGGCTGCTTGACAAACTCTCCCTCTATGACGAGCGGCATATCGTCTTCTGGCAATACGAGGAGGGGGACCTTTCCCTCTCCACGCTGTGCCTTGACCCCTCCGCGATTGTGGGGGCGCGCCTTTCCCTTGGGCGGGCGGCCGTTTTGTTTTCTGCAACGCTCTCCCCCCTGGACTACTACCGCGAGGTGCTGGGGGGAGATAAGACCTCGCCTACCCTCTCCCTTGCCTCTCCCTTTGACGAGCACCACCTCGCCGTTGCCGTGATGGATAAAATCTCCACCCGCTACCTTGAGCGGGAGGACACCGTGCGCGCCGTTTTGCGCGCCATTCTCACAACAGTCAAGGCGAAGCCGGGAAATTACATGGTTTTCTGCCCCTCCTATCACTATATGCGGCTCCTGCACGCCGCGCTCAAGAAGGCGCTCCCCGCCCTGAAAACCCTCCTCCAGACCCCCCACATGACGGCGGCGGAGCGGGCGGAATTCCTGTCGCATTTTGACGCACACCCGAAGGAGGCGCTCGTCGGCTTCTGCGTGATGGGCGGCATTTACGGCGAGGGCGTGGACCTCGTCGGTAAGCGGCTGATTGGTGCCATCGTCGTGGGCGTGGGACTTCCCACGCTGTCCAACGAGCGTGAAGCAATCCGTGCCTATTTTGACGAAACGCAGGAGGCGGGCAGAGCGTACGCCTACGTCTACCCCGGCTTCAACCGCGTGCTTCAGGCGGCAGGGCGCGTCATTCGTCACGAGAGTGACCGCGGTGTCATTTTGCTCATTGACGACCGCTTTGCCGACCCCGAATACCGCCGCCTGTTCCCCGCGCATTGGCGAGGGCTCCGTTACGTGGGTGACGGAGATTCGCTGGCACACCTGCTTCGTAGCTTCTGGCAGCAGGGGAGGCAGGGCGAGTAAGGAACGGATAAAATATTTTTTCTACCCCCTTGCACACGCGCCCGCGCGGTGCTATAATGATGCATCATAAAAAATTACTGAAGAAGGCAAGAACAAGAAAATGAAACGCATTGTCACTGTACAGGATATTTCCTGCGTGGGCAAGTGCTCCCTGACCGTTGCACTTCCCATTATTTCCGCTATGGGTGTGGAAGCCGCCGTCGTTCCCACCGCCGTGCTGTCCACGCACACCGCATTCAAGAACTTCACCTTCTGCGACCTGACGGACGAGATTGCCCCCATCTGCAACCATTGGGAGCAGGAGGGCATCACCTTTGACGCCATCTATACGGGCTACCTCGGCTCCTTCCGCCAGCTGGAGCTGGTCAGTGACCTCTTCCGTCGCTTCGGAACCGAAACGAATCATATCGTCATTGACCCCGTCATGGCAGACAACGGCAAGCTGTATGCGGGCTTCACCGAGGAGTTTGCCGCGAAGATGGCGGAGCTTTGCGGGGCGGCAGACCTGATACTGCCCAACCTGACCGAGGCCGCCTTCCTGCTTGGAATCCCCTACAACCCCACCCCCACCGAGGAGGAGCTGCACGTGCTGCTCCGCCGTCTGACCGACCTTGGCCCGCGCCGCGCCGCCCTGACGGGCGTTTCCCTGTGCGAGGGTCGCCTCGGCGTGATGTCCTACGACAAGGTGACGGGTGAGTATTTCTACTACGACAACGAACATCTGCCCGTTTCCTTCCACGGCACGGGAGATATCTTTGCCTCCACCGTCGTCGGTGCCCTTGCGCTCGGCAAAACGGCAAACGAATCTCTTGCCCTCGCCGTGGATTACACGGTAGAATGTATGCGCGCCACCATGGCAGACCCCACCCACAACTGGTACGGCGTCAACTTTGAAACCGCCATTCCCTACCTTCTCTCCGCGCTTCGGAGATAAATATCAGAAAGGGAGAGAGACTCAAGTCTCTCTCCCTTTTTTCTTTGCTTGCATAATTTCGCTGCTTGTATATTGTTTTGAGAATATTACCCTGCGAAATTAAAGGTGTATTCGCAGCGCCAGTTAGGTGTTTCATCCCAGTACCAAGGCCATACGCCGGGACCAGAGACGTGCAGTTCATATACAATGACCACCTCAACTTTAACAACGGTCTTC
>JAFQJX010000086.1 GCA_017397205.1 Clostridia bacterium
AGGCGGGCAACCGCCGTCTTACGCTGTCCCAGCGTTTGGTCGGTCGCAAGCAGCTGCCTGTTGCAGTTGGAGAGGGCTATTTCGTCCCCATCCACGCAAACAAGATGCCCGACACCCGCGCGCACCAGCGCTTCAAACGCGTGACCGCCGACACCGCCAAGCCCGACCACCATGACCGTGGCACCCTGCAGGCAGGTCAGGGCGTCCTCGCCAAGCAGGCGCGCCGTCCTGGAAAACCGCTCGTTCATCCGGTTGCCTCCTTTCGTGCGCTGCGTATACGTACGGGCGGCGCGAGGGCACGCCCGCATAAAATGTATACGAATAGGAGTTTAGTATAACATAAAAAAATCCGTCTGTCCACCCCAAAAGCGCAAGAAATGCAATTTTTTGTTGTGAGAACAAAAAGAGCTCCGAGAGGTCGACACCTCTCGGAGCATGTGCTTTGCGGCAAAATCGGTTGTGCTTCAGGCAAGCTCCCGGGACGAAAAATAAGTCCAGGGCAGCTCGGCAGGGGGTGGCGCAGAGAACGACAGCTGCTCCCCCGACACGGGATGCAAAAAGGCAAGCGAGTGCGCCCAAAGCCCGATGCTTCCCTTGATACGGCTTCCGTATTTGCCGTCTCCGTAAAGCGGCATGCCGTGCGTGGCAAACTGAACGCGTATCTGATGAAAGCGCCCCGTGTGAAGCAGCACGCGGTACAGCGTCAGCTCCCCCACCTCGGTTTCCCTGCTCTCAAGCGGCGCAAAGGAAAGCGACGCCCGCTTGGCGCCCTTACGCTCTCCCTTTACGGGAAACGCCTTTCCGAGGCGCCTGTCGTGAAAGAGGTAATCCACAAGCTCGCACGCCTCCTGCCGCATGGCGGAAACGGCAAGATATTCCTTGCGGAAATTGACGTGGCTTGACACCGCGGAGCCAAGTGATGCAGCCGCCGCCTTGTTTCTTGCAAGGACGGTGACACCCCCGACACGCCTGTCCAGACGGTGCACGAGATATACCTCGCCGAAGCGCCCCTGCAGGTGAGATAGCAGGTCGGGCGCCCCCGACGGATCGGGCTGACTTGGCATACCGCACGGCTTGACCGCCACAAGAATAGCGGCGTCCTCATATAGAATTCTGACAGACTCGTTCACAGAACGCATCTCCTTTTGTTACAAAAAATACCTTTGCTTCCGTTTCTTTTCTCGCCCTGCTCCGTTTGAAAAAAAGCAAGCATGCAAACACTACGAAAAAAGCTTGTGAGGGATTATGAAAAAATTACTGTTGTTAATACTCACCCTTTCCCTGCTCCTCACCTGTTCCCCGATGGCATACACGGCGGGGGCAACCGGCGTGCAGCAGCCGAAGCATCTGCTCGTGCTGGGGGATTCCATTGCCGCCCATTTCGGTGTTGCGGACGGCGCGGGCTATGACACACACCTGACGCAGCTGCTTCAGGGGACGGGTGAGCGGTGGAATAGCACCAACTGGGGAGTATCGGGCTACACCAGCGAGGATTTGGTAACGCACCTCTCGCGCAAGGCGGAGGAGGCAGACGGGCGCGCAACCCTCGAGGCGGCGGACCTCATTTGCATCAGCATCGGTGGCAATAACCTGCTGCGTCTGCTGGGGAGCCACGGGCTTGACTCGCTTGACGGAAACGGAGAGATTCCCTGGTCCAAGCTCGCACAGATTTTCACCGAGGGAAGCGACTCCGTCTGCACGGAGCTCAAGGAGGACCTGGGCGCTATCATGCGCCTGATTCGGAAATACAACCCCGATGCGACGGTGCTCGTTCAGAATATCCACAACGTGGCACGGGATTTTGAGGGAGGAATTTCCCTGTTTGGAAAGCCCCTTTCCGTTGCGGCTCTGGCGGACCGCTTTTTTGACCCGATTCTGAGGGTCATTGACGAGGGGGCGGCGGAATACGGCTACCACGTAGCCGACACCTACGGTGCCTTTTCAAGGAGCGCCGAGCGACCGCTTTTGCGGCGGGAGCTCATTCACCCGAACGAGGCGGGACACCGCCTGATTGCAGGGGTGCTGTTTGACAAATACACCGAGGCGCGGCTTCCCATCACACAGAAATCAGAAGCAAATATATGAAAGAGGAGCCGCAAAAGCGGCTCCTCTCCGTGTTATACCACGGTATAACCCATTTCCTTTCTGCACAAATCCTCGTAGAAATTGGCACGGGAAAGCTCGCGATACGGCGCGACCCAAAGAGTGCCTATGCCGCAGCAAAGCCCACCCACAATGTACCAACCGATAAAGGAAAGGTCCAGGCAGAACAGGTCCCATTTATGCCCGTTCATGATACGGCGGGATTCCGTAATGCACTGATTTGCATCCAGCTCGGGGCGGTCAAGAGAAATGTAGTACACCATTGCGTAGGAGTAGCTCTTGACAATTCCGGGTATGAAAAACAGCAGGGTCCAAAGGGCAATATAAAGCGCATGCAACAGACCCAGCACCACGGTGCCGCCCAGTCGTCCGTTTTTGAATGACTCCGTCATATCCTCCAGATTGACGGGCGTTTCAGAGGCGCGGACACGCTTCAGAAACACGGCGGCGTAGCCCAGGCCAAGCGGACCCGCCACAATCAGGGCAAGAAAGCCGGTCATGGATGCGGCATTATAAATTGCGCTGTATACGATACCTGCCACCAGCAGCATCATCCACTTGTTGGTGAAGATACCGTTATCCATTTGTGCCCGCGCCATTGCGCGGTATTCACTTGCTGTACGCATAGTCCTCCTCCAAAGGGTTACTCTTCCCTTTTTCTTGTGCCGCGGTATGCAGGAATATAGTAGTAGTCAACGAGGAAGGGAGGCATATCCTTTGCCTCAAGGCAACGGGTCAGGTGTCCCTGCGTCTCCTTGATTGCCACCTTAAACTGATGGTTGGGGCCACAGCCGCCCGTCCGCATAAAGACGAATACGTCGGAATCGGTATTCTCTACGCAGGGGGTGCCGTCATCCGTTGCAATGGTGCCGTCGCCGCAGAAAATCTCTGCGCGGCTGCCGCCGCGAATGGTAAAGCCCTTGCCGGAGGGACCCTCCGTTTTGAAGCCGTAAACCCAGAAATCCGTTCCTCTGTCAACGATACAGTTATCCAGACTTCTCTCGGGGTTGAACTGTCTTGCCCATACCTTCTGCCCGTCCGTAAAGGCGAAGCAGGGGGTGGTGCCGTAGCCACCGCCGCCAAAGACACCCATGGTGCTGGCAACGTTCTCCATATATACCTTGGAGCCGCCGACGGTGTTGAAGTAGAAGGCGCCCGTCTGCACGTGCACGTCGCTGACCGAAAGGTCACGCTTTGCACCGTGACGGATAAAGCGGACGTAGCCGTAGAACTTTTCAAAGACGAAGGCATCGTCCATAAACAGCATATCCTCGCTGTCCTCCGTGACGGCAAACAGACCCTTGGTCTGGCTTTCACGAAGCTCCTCTCCGACCTCAAAATCACAGTACATGAAATTGATTGCCTTGACGGAGGCGGGAATGGAAATTTCGTCGGTGACAAGGTAACGCCCCTCACCGAATACGATATATTCCTTGCCCGAATTCATTGCTGCCTGAATGGCGGCGGTGGAGTCCGTCTTTCCGTCTCCCACAGCACCGAGGGCATCTACCTCGCAAACAATGCTCTCGTCGCCGTTCTACTCATACTCGGGCTGCTCCTCCACGGGAATCTCAAAATACTCGCTGTGGAACAGGGTGTAATCCCGCGGCTTGTTGCAATATTCAGTGTCAATGGGCTGATTGCCGCGATATGCTACCTCGTAAAGGTTCATCACGTTAATCCAGAAGCCCTGCGTGGTAACGTGGCGCAGATATCCGTACGCACCGTACAGACGGATTGCGATGGGCTTTCCGCCCTTGCCAACGAAGGTGATCGAGGTATTCAAGACGGTCAGGGTTGCGTCTTCCGTTGCATTGATACCAATTCCCTTGGTTTTCAGGGTACAGTTCAGAAGGCCGATGATCGCGCCTTTTGCAAGCACACCCGTGGCGGCATTTTCAATGACCACGTTTTCAAGGGCGTTGCTATGCCCCTGGTTGATCGCGAGAATACCGTAGGTAAAGCCAACGATCCGGACGTTTCTTGTAATGTTGGTCTGCCCGTATTCATAGAAAATACCTGCGTAGCCGCGCAGCTGCTCGTCACCCGACAGTATTTCAACGTTCTCAATTCTGCCCGTGTTGCTGGAATGGAAGCGGATACCGATCGCACCGCTGTTGTTTTTACCCGTATTCAGGGTCATATCCTCAATGGAGTTCATCATGGATACGTTAGAGAAGTTGCCGCGGATGAAATCGAACATCGCCCGTCTTTCGCCGTAGCGGAAGGCGCGGCAATCGTCCTGCAGCTGCACCACCGTCTTACCAACGCCGTCACCCTTGAAGTGGATGAAGCGGTTGAGGTCGCTGGAGGGGCGGTCGCCTACCAGGTTTTTCAGGTTTTCAAAGGAGTAAGTAATGGTGTCGCTGATAAGATACGTACCTGCGGGCAAATACAGAATGCGTGCAGGGGGCGGGTCCTCCGGGAAAATGACCGTAGGAATCCCGTTCATTTTTCTGTTTTCAAAGCCGATACGGAAATTATCTCTTGGGTCCTCCAAAAGAATCGTTCGCATTCTCTGAACCGCCTCAATCTCACGGCGAAGCACGTCATCCAGTGCACGGCACAAAATTTCGGTACAGTCCACCTTGCCCGTATTGTCCGCGCAGTAGGGCGGCTTGGTTACGTCAACAACAATATTGTTTCTCTGACTGCGATACAGCATCCTTGCTCTCCTTTCAGCGATACAGCTTCAGGTCTTCCACCTTGAGGTTATCGGTGTTGGTGGTCATACGAATGACGTTCGTTCCTGCCACCAGCTCCAGATTCACCTGAGTGGTTTCCAACTCACCCTCGGTTGCCTTAATCATCACGAGGGCACCCTGGTGAGAGTTCACCATGTAGCGAATGGGAATCTGCGCAAGCGCGGCGCCGTCTGCTGCGTACTGAAAGGTCAGCACGTAGGTGCCTGCCTCGGCAACATCCACACGCCAGTTGCCGTTGCGTGCGATTTTATCAAGGGTAACGATGCACTCCATCTGAGTGACGTCCTTGGGTGCCTCTACCGCCTTGTTGCCGTTCACGAGGAAGCGCTCCATGGCGTGGGTGCGAAGCAGATAACGGCACAAATTCATGGCACATCTCTGAATCTCACCGCGGGTGAGGGTTCCGTTTTCCAGGGCGGCGGGTCCGTCGTCCTTGCGGGTTGCGGAGTCGGCGTCTACCATATATACGTCGTTCTGGGCACGAATCATCAGACTCAGGAACAGCCGGTCGCTCTCCCCACCCTCTACGTTCATCTTTGCCCACCAGTCGGTCA
>JAFQJX010000087.1 GCA_017397205.1 Clostridia bacterium
GGAAATAGAAGGCAGCCACAACGACCACCAGCATAATGATGGTGCCCCACCCGCCGCCCTTGGACGCGGCTTCACCGTCCAGCATAAAGGAAAGTAAATTCATAATTTCATACCTCATTTCAGTTTGTACAGTATGTATTATATCCCATATTTGTGAACAATTCAACAGTTTTTCATTTTTTTGTCACCTGCGCCCCCACTTTGCTTGACAGAAGCCGCAGGGCAGGGGTATAATATAGGAAAAATAATGGAAAGAGGTTTGAGATGAGAGTACCTGAAATTCCCTACGAGCGATATACCATAGAGATGTGCCAAGAGGCGTTTGCACGCTTTGAAAAGGCGGCGCAGGAGGCAAAGAGCGCCGAGGAGCTGCTCGCGGCGCGCGAGGCATTTCTTGAGGAGCAAAAAAGGTTTTCCACCGCCGCCTCTCTTGCGAATTGCCGCTTTACCCTGAATACCAGGGACCCCTACTATACGGCTGAGATGGAATATTACGATACCATTATGCCGCAGGTGAGCGAAATTTCCGTGAAATACGGAGAAATTATGCTCTCCACCCCCTACCGCGCCGAAATGGAAAAGGTCGTCAACCCCCTGTGCTACCTGCACTACGAGTTGCACGCAAAGACCTATTCCCCCAAGGTGGAGGAGGACTGCCGCGAGGAGAACGCCGTCGTAACGGAATATTCCAAGCTTCTCAGCAGCCTTACGGTGGAGCTGGACGGAAAGACGCTGCCCCTGTCCTTTGCACGCGGATTTCTTGACAGCAGCGACCGCGAGGTCAGAAAGAACGCTGCCTATGCCATCGGCGAGGCGCTTCGCGGTGTCAGCGAGCAGCTGGACGGCATCTACGACCGCCTGGTGAAAATCCGCACCCGCATCGCAAGAAAGCTGGGCTACGAGAACTATATTGAGCTTGGCTATTACCGCATGGGGCGCATTGACTACAACCGCGAGATGGTGGCGAAGTTCCGCGCCAACGTCAAGGAGGCGCTGGTGCCCGTCGTTTCCAAAATCAAGGCGGACCTTGCCCGCGAAATGGGATTGGACGCCATTCACTTCTACGATGACGCTGTGTATATCAGCGGCGGAAACCCCCGTCCCCGTGATACGGCGGAGGGCATTTTCGCAAATGCTCAGCAGATGTACGACGAGATGAAGCCCGAAATCGGTGACTTTATGCGCCGTATGCTGGAAAACGAGGCGTTTGACGTAGAGGCAAGAGAGGGCAAGTTCGGCGGTGGCTACTGCACGGGCTTTGATATCTACGAGCAGCCCTTTATCCTTGCAAACTTCAACGGAACGGCTGGGGATATTGACGTCATCACCCACGAGTTCGGTCACGCGCTTGCCGCAGAAAACGCATACCGCGAAGGCGAGTATGAGCTGGGCGTCGGCAGCATGGAAACCGCCGAGTGCCACAGCATGAGCATGGAGTTTTTCTGCGAGCCGTTTATGGATAAGTTTTTTGACGACCCCAAGGGGTACTGCCGTCAGCACCTTCTGTCCTCGCTCTCCTTTATCCCCTACGGCGTCATTGTGGACGAGTTCCAGCACATTGTGTATGAAAACCCCGATATGACCCCCGCCGAGAGAAAAGAGGCGTACCTCGCGCTGGAGGAAAAATACCGTCCTTACCTGGATTGGAAGGGCATTCCCTATCTGGAGGAGGGTACCCGCTGGCAGTATCAGTCTCACATTTATGAGACGCCCTTCTACTATATTGACTACTGCCTCGCGCAGACGGTTGCCCTCGGCTTCTTCGTTATGATGCAAGAGGACTACGGAAAAGCCCTTGACAAGTATCTTACCTTCCTTAAGGCGGGCGGCACCAAGAAATTCAGCGCCCTCGTCCGCGAGGCGGGCATCGCTGACCCCTTCGGAGAGGGAACGCTCGGCAAGATGGCAGACAAGCTGCTTGAGCTTCTTGACCGATAAGGGAAAGACAGTCACCGTTCAAAAAGGAAACGAAACGCCGATGCGGAAAAACCGCATCGGCGTTTTTTGCAAAAAAGAGACCTCCTCCGACAAGCTTGTCGCGCCTGCGCGCACTTGACAAGACTATCGCTGTATGTTACAATACTATGTAAAGTAAAAGGGAGGTGGACCGATGCGCTGTGCCAACTGTAAAAGCAAAATATTCTTTCAGGGCGACTCTGAAGAGCTGTTTCCTGGCTCCGATTTGGTTTTCTGCTATGCCTGTCGCAAAAAGGTAACGCCCTTTCTGGAGGAGCGCGGCGGCTTCGCAAGCCACGCAGACCACCTCGCCACCCGCGCACGGGAGCTTGAGGAGTTGGGGGTGACCCCCCTCGGGATGAATGCCCTCTCTGCCTACTGTGCGTATCTTGACCGCATCAGCGGTTCCTCCCGTACGCAGGAGGTAGCCGCACCCCCCACTCAGACGGGCAAGCCGCCCTCGGTCCCCACCCTTGCACAGGTGGTGCCCGCCAAGGAGGTTGTGGGTAAAATTGAAGACAACCGCAGGCAGATTGAGGCGCTTTCCCAGGAGGTGGGAGGGCTTCGCAATCGGCTCCGCCTGGCAATCTGGGCGGCGTGTGCGGGCGGTGCTGCAAGCATCGGCAGCTTTATTGCAATTCTGACCCTGTTACTGGGTGCATAAACGGGGGTGTCTTACGGCACCTCCCTTTTTTGAGAAAGGAAAAGTATGCTTCACTATATTTCGGAATGTTCCCCTGACGAGATTGCCGCCGCCCTGGATCGGGTGGTGGGAGATTATAGTACCGTGCATCCCCGTACCCCGATTGAGGTGGTGGAGAAGGGGGAGGGAACGGTCACCCTGTGCCTGAAGCGCGGAATGACGCGCGATTTGTACGCCCGCCTTACTTGGCAGGGCGATGAGGAAACGGGCACCTCGCTCACCCTTACCTACGAGGAGAAGGAAAACGGGCGCAAGGGCTGGGCGGTGGTTGCCGCGCATCTGACCCGTGTGCTCCTCGGCTCTCTCGTTTTGTGGGGCGCCACCTACGGGCTGAGCTATCTGCTCGGCAACCGAAACGCCCTGACTCCCCTGATTGTTCCCGTCCTGTGCTTCGGTATCCCTTACGGGCTGCGTGCCCTGCGGGATTTCTCCGTGTGTCAGGACCTGGAGCGTGATTTGGGTGATTTTCTTTCTCCCGCCCCCGCCCCCCTCGCAGATGCGGAGTCGGACGAGGCATAAAAGGAACGTGAAAAGGAGCTTGTTATGCAGTACGACGTATTGATTGTTGGCGCAGGACCCGGCGGCATTTTTTCCGCCTATGAGCTTTCTAAGCTGGACCCCACCCTGAAGATTGCCGTCTTTGAGGCGGGGCATCCCCTCAGCAAAAGAAAATGCCCCATTGACGGAGATAAGATTAAGGGCTGTATCGGTTGCCAGACCTGCTCCATTATGAGCGGCTTTGGCGGCGCGGGCGCCTTTTCTGACGGCAAATACAATATCACCAACGATTTCGGCGGCACGCTGTACGAATATATCGGCAAGCGGCAGGCGCTTGACTTGATGGAGTACGTGGACAGCATCAATATGCAGTACGGCGGTGAGGGCACCAAGCTGTATTCCACCGCGGGCACTAAGTTCAAGAAGCTGTGTATCCAGAATGAGCTGCATCTGTTGGATGCCTCCGTGCGTCACCTGGGCACGGATATCAACTATATCGTCCTGGAAAACCTGTATAACCACCTGAGGGATAAGGTCACCTTTTACTTTGACACGCCCGTGGAGCA
>JAFQJX010000011.1 GCA_017397205.1 Clostridia bacterium
ACCTGTTCCTGCTTTACACCTCCTCCGTCACCTATGACCGCGAGGACGGGCGCGACCTGGACCTGGTCCTCTCTGACGGCGGCACGGGCTACTATTGCACAGGCGGTCAGAGGACGCAGATTTCCTGGACCATGGCAGAGGACGGCACCCTATCCTTCGTGGATGCAGACGGCGAAGCCCTTGAGGTCAACCGCGGCACCTCCTATATCGGTATGGTCAGCGCGGGTGCAAAGGACTCCGTCACAATCCGTTAATACATATCCTGCTCCGCATTTTGCGGAGCAACAAATAAAAATCCAACACGCGCGCGTGTTGGATTTTTATTTGAGTTTTTATGAAGTCAGAGAGCAACTGATGCTGTCAGTCCTTTATCGGTGAAAGAGGGAACGATTTTCAGCAATGAGCTTCTCAGAGGCAACCGTGCAGATGCTTGCCTTGGTAAGCGCGGCACGCAAGGGTGCGGCATAGGCACGCATATCCTCCGCGGTTGCGGTGAGCATTTCCGTGCGGAGCGCCTGCATATCCTCCTGCCCTCTTCCCTGGAAATACAGCATATCCTGGGCCTCTGCCTCCTCGTAGGAGCGGAGGGGGGTGTCTGCGGCAGAGGTAGCACCAATGATATACTTGGTCATTTCGTCTTCGTCTGGGCAAAAGCTCTCAAGATATGCGGGCATCGCGTGATATGCCTCGTAGGTGGCACCCACCTGCGGGTCCCTGTAAGAGGCAAATTTGGAAAGCCCCATCCATTCCAGGCGCGCAAAGGCACCGTAGGCACCGCCGCGCACGCGGACGCGATTCCAGAGATAGTCAAGCCCGAGAATCTTGGCAAGCACGCGCATTTTTCCCGAATAGGGTATCTCCGCCGCTAAATTGACAACGCTTGCGTTGTATGCAACGGAGCCGGCAATCGGGTGTGCCTCCCGTACCTGTCCGACAAGCTGTGGCCACTCTGCCCTCGCCTGCCCTCCGCCGCCAAAATCATAGGGCGACGCGGCGTATGCCTCGCGCAAATCACGTGAGCCGGTGTAGGAAACGGTCAGAGTACCCTTGAGAATCCTTGCAAGCACGCCCTGCAGCCGCTCTGCGAGGGAGGCGGCGTCCGTCTCGGAGGCGAGGTGCTCAAGGAACTTAAGATATCCAATGCCGCGGGTCATATCACCGATATAACCGTCGTAATTCAGTCCGCAGGAGGCGCGCAGGGTGGCAAAGCTGTGCCCCGAGCGAATCATGGAGTTTTGCACCCCAATCAGCTCCTGGCGCAAAATTGCCTCAATTTCATCGCCTGAAACAATAACCTCGCGCAAGCCCTCCAGAATAATGGCATCTGCCGCTTCCCTGTTTTCCTCAAGGAAGGAGCCGTGAACGGAGAAATACGGGGTATAGGTCGTTTTGTCGCTCCAGGCGGTGGCTCCTATCAGAGAGGCGTACAGCTTGCCCATTTTGAGCGACATCAGCGTTTTGTAAGCAAGCGTGTCACGCTGCTTGGTGGGCATTTCAAAGAGCACCTCGGAAAGCAGAGCCGCATACTGAAGCTCCTCTACCGTCAGGTGTCCGCAATCAAAATACAGGTTGACGTAGCCGATTCCGTTGGTTGACAGGGGATAATATCTGTGCAAAACGGAGCCGCAGGGATAGGTGTCGCAGGGGACACTCTTTTCCTCCTGGGCAAGGTCCGAGAGGGAGAGATGCGGAAGCGTCTTACGCGCCTCGGGAGTGTCCTCCTCCGTCTGATACTGTGCAAGCTTCTCAAGCTTGGCGGCATTTTGAGAAAGCCCCGTATCTCCAAGCGCCTCCCCGTAACGCCTTGCATCCAGCGCCTCGCGCTCGGCGCGCTCCGTTGCCACCGTATGAGAGGGCTCAAGCACAAGCGTGAGCGCATGGTCGCTAGAAAGCAGCTTTTCCCG
>JAFQJX010000088.1 GCA_017397205.1 Clostridia bacterium
AAACAGCTGATATTTCAGCGTAGTACTGCCTGCATTGACAACTAGTATTTTCATTTTGAAAACTCCTCTTGCATATTTTTCTTAATTATTATATACTAATGGAGGAGAATTTGCAAGATGTACGGGGGGAGTTATGAAAGTTGTTTCAATCATAGCAGAGTTTAACCCGCCGCATCTTGGACATAAGCACCTTGTTGACATGATACGCGCCGACCTTGGCGAGGATACGGCGATCGTCGCCATCATGAGCGGCAGCTACGTGCAGCGCGGCGACCTTGCAATCTGTGACCCGTATCTACGGGCGCAAATGGCGCTGTCTCTTGGGGTCAACCTTGTGCTGGAGCTTCCATTCCCCTACTCCATGGCAAGCGCACAGCAGTTTGCCGAGGCAGGGGTTTCCATCGCGCGCCGACTTGGCTGTGTGGACTATCTCGCGTTTGGGAGCGAATGCGGAGACCTGAATGCCCTTGCCCGTGTCGCCCTCGTTGCAGACAGCGCCGTGTTCGCGCAGAAAATAGACGAATACCGCACCGTTCCCGTTCTCCGCACCCAGGGATATGCCACCCTGAGAGAGCGGGCAATCCGTGAAATTCTCGGCGAGGATGCCGCTGCTCTTGTCAGCCAACCCAACAACATTCTGGCAGTTGAATATATCGGTGCCCTGAGACGGCAGAAATCAACCGTCGAGCCGCTCACCTATCCCCGTGTTGGCGGATACCATGAGCAAGCACCTAAGCCAAATGATTTTCCATCTGCATCGTATATTCGGCGACTTATTTCAGAGCAGAAATACGAAAAGATAGAAAATGCCGTCACAGAAGACGCCTTCCGCACACTGTGCAGTGCCCACAGCAAGGGTAATGCGCCCGCGGATATCTCGCGCGTTTCCTCAGCCATTCTGACGGGCCTTTATTCCCGCTTGTCCACCCTGGAAACGGCGGCGGAATGTGACGCGTCGCTTGCAAGGCGCATACGCGATAAGCTGCCCGACGCCAAAAGCTATGACCACCTCGTCGAGATGTGCAAAGCAAAGCATTACACCGACGCACACGTGCGCCGCGCCATTCTGTTCAGTTATTTTGGCATCACGCCCCAGGACCTCGTGGATGCTCCTGCCGTTACGCGCCTGCTTGCCTGTGACACACTCGGTCAGGCGCTGATAAAAAAGGTCAAGAGCAGCGGCACCCTTCCCTACATTACCAAGCCCGCGGATTTTCCCGCCCGTCTTACGGGTGAGGCGCTCCGTCAGGCAAACCGTATTTTTTCAGCGGACCTTTTGCTTTCTCAGGCACTTCCCCAGGCAGGTGCCTGGTCGGATATGCTGAAAAAATCCCCCTATATCAAGAAATAAGGCGTAGCTTGTCCCACCTCGTCGATATCTTCATATGTCGCATTCTGTCAAAGCCGTTGACAGACGGCGCCCAAGAGGATAAGATATTCCTGAACAAGACAGGCAGCCGATTCAAATCTATGCACGAAAGGAGAGAAATATGATAGTAGCAAACGGTATCCAAGGAAAATACCTGGAATATCAGGGCAGACCCCTCGTCCGTAAGGGCGATGAAATCTACCTCGGCGATATGTCCGACAAGGGCTATCTCTTCATGTCTATTATGGCAAAGGAAGAAAAGCTGGGTGTGGAAGTGCCCTCTATGATTCTGATTCAGGTCATTAATTCTGCGGATAAAAAGCCCGTAAAGGATATGCAAAAGATGGTGAAATCCTTGGCGGAGGCATTTGAATTCGGCACGGCATGGCTTAGTCGCTATAACCGATAATCAAATGCATCTGGAGGTATCTATTTGAAATCCTTTCATTGTGCGCCCTACCTGAAGCCGCTCGTGCTGAGTGTGATTTGTGTCATGCTCGTCGTTGCAACGGCGCTGACAGGGTGCCAGCTTTCATCCATCGCGGGCAAGAACAACACGCCCGCTCCTAACCCCGAGGAAATTGAGGGTGAAACCAATCTCAATGAGGATGTAAAAAATGACGGTGAGGAGAACGGACCCGAGGCGCCCGTCATTCTCTATAACGTCTTAACAGGTCGTGAAACAACAAGTGAGCTTGCTGGTTTGCGGCCTGTTGCTGTTTGTATAGACAACACGCCCTATTCTCTGCCCCAATACGGACTCAGCGACGCCCAGATGGTAATTGAGGCACCGCTCGCGGACGGAGGCACGCGCCTGATGCTCCTGACAACGGACTACCGCTACGTCACAACAATCGGTGCCGTCGCATCCACGCGCTCCTATCTGCTTGAGCTGGGCGCTGCGTTTGGCGCCATTCAATCCTTTGACGGCACGGACGGTACCGTCAGCGAGGAGGACCTGAAGCTCTTTTCGTCGCTTGATAACAAGGACCCGAACGTCGCGGGGCTCTATTACACGGACCCCACACGTTTTCTTGAAAACAATCTGATGACCAACGGCATTTTGCTGGATGCAGCCATCAGAGGTGCTGAAATCACAGCAACGGGCGACGTCAAGGTGCCTTACGTATTTGCGGAAAGCGGTAAAACCGT
>JAFQJX010000089.1 GCA_017397205.1 Clostridia bacterium
CCTTCCGTTAAAAAGATTTGCGACAAGTGCAAGATTATCAAGCGCAAGGGCTGTGTCATGGTGATTTGCGAAAATCCCAAGCACAAGCAGAGACAGGGTTAAGCTTGCCCCTCGCAAGATTCGCATAAGCGAAAACAAATCACAAAAGGAGAGAAATATCAACTATGGCTCGTTTAGCAGGTGTAGATATTCCCAACAACAAACGCATTGAAATCGCTCTGACCTATATTTACGGTATTGGTCTGACGAGCTCCAAGGAAATCCTTGCAAAGACCGGCATTGACCCCGATCTGCGCGCAAAGGATCTGACCGAGGATCAGATTGCCGCCCTCCGTGAGGAGCTGGAGGCAAACTACCACGTAGAGGGCGACCTTCGCCGTACCGTGGCTATGAATATCAAGAAGCTGATGGAAATCAACAGCTATCGCGGTTCCCGTCATAAGAGAAGTCTCCCCGTAAGAGGCCAGAGAACCAAGACCAACGCAAGAACCAGAAAAGGTCCCGCAAAGACCATTGCGAACAAGAAGAAGTAAGGAGGAGAACTGAATGGCTACCAAAGCATCCACCAAAAAGGTTGTAAAGAAGCGCCGCGAAAGAAAGAACGTTGAAAAAGGCGTGGCTCACATTCGTTCTACTTTCAACAACACCATTGTTACCATCACGGATATGCAGGGAAATGCAATTTCCTGGGCATCCGCCGGTGCAAACTTCAAGGGCTCCAGAAAGTCCACTCCCTTTGCTGCACAGACTGCCGCTGAGCAGGCAGCAAAGACCGCTATGGATCACGGCATGAAGACCGTTGAGGTCGAGGTTCTCGGCCCCGGCACGGGTCGTGAGGCCGCTATCCGCGCGCTGGCTACCGCAGGGCTTGAAATCACCAAGATTCTGGACAAGACGCCCGTTCCTCACAACGGTTGCCGTCCTCCCAAGCGTCGCCGCGTATAATTTAAGGAGGTAAGAAGAAATGGCAAGATATACCGGACCCAGCTGTAAGGAGTGCCGCAGAGAGGGTGTAAAGCTGTACCTGAAGGGTGAGCGTTGCACCTCCGACAAGTGCGCTCTCAATCACAGAAGCACCGTTCCCGGTCAGCACGGTGCAGCCCGTAAGAAGGTTTCCGAATACGGGATGCAGCTTCGCGAGAAGCAGAAGACCCGCCGTTACTACGGCGTGCTTGAGAAGCAGTTCGCTCTGTACTACGAGATGGCTGAAAAGAAGGAAGGCATGACGGGTGAAAACCTGCTGATCCTCCTGGAGAGACGTCTTGACAACGTAGTTTACAGAATGGGCATGGCTTCCAGCCGTAAGGAGGCCCGTCAGCTCGTTCTGCACGGTCACTTTACCGTCAACGGCAAGAAGGCCACCATCCCCTCCATCCTCGTGAAGGCAGGCGACGTGGTTGCCGTGAAGGAAAGCCGCCGCGACGGAGCAAAGATTAAGTCTCTTGCAGAGGCAATGGACAGCAGAGTGAAGCCCAAGTGGATTGATGCAGACGCTGCTAACATGTCTGCTAAGATTGTTGCCCTCCCCACCAGAGAGGACATCGACTTTGACTTCAACGAGCAGCTGATCGTTGAGCTCTATTCCAAGTAATTTCCCTCCAGAGAGGGCATTCGGTGCTATGGCTGCGGGGCGGACGTCCCGCGCCCGCCGTGCCGTTTGTCCGTGACGAACGCTCCCCATATGTGGGATTTATGTTAGCGAACCGCAAATATTACAGGAGGATGACTAGACCATGATTGAAATAGAGAAGCCCACGATTACCCCCATTATTCTCCGCGATGACGGCAGCGAGGGCGAGTTTGTCGTAGAGCCCCTTGAAAGAGGGTACGGCATTACCCTTGCAAACTCCCTGCGTCGCATCCTGCTCAGCTCCCTGGAGGGCTATGCAGTGACCTCGATCCGGATTGATGGGGTACTTCATGAAATTTCCACCGTTGCAGGTGTCAAGGAGGACGTGCCCGAAATCGTTCTGAACGTGAAGGGCATCGTTGCAAAGCTGCACGTGGAGGGTCCCAAGACCGTCGTCATTGACGTCACAGGTCCCTGCAACGTGACCGCAGGCGATATTTCTCCCGACCCTGACATTGAAATTCTCAATCCCAACCATCACCTGGCCACCGTGAGTGCAGGGTCCCGCTTCTACATGGAGCTGACCTTCAATTCCGGCTGTGGCTACGTGCCCATGGAAAAGAACAAGCAGAATTACGTAAATGAAGTCACGGGTGGCGCAGGCGCCCCCATCGGTTTGATTTTCGTTGACTCCATCTTTACCCCCGTGTACAAGGTAGAGTATCACGTGGAGAATACCCGCGTCAGAAACATCACCGACTATGACAGAATGACGCTTCACGTGCTGACCAACGGCACCGTGACTGCACAAAAGGCCATTTCCATGGCTGCCAAGATTCTCAACGAGCATCTCAACCTTTTTGTCGACATGTGCGATGACGTCAAGAAGGCAGAGATTATCGTAGAGCCCGCTGTCGTGAAGAGAGACAGGGTTCTTGAGATGTCCATTGAAGATCTTGACCTTTCCGTCCGTAGCTTCAACTGTCTGAAGCGCGCGGGAATTGATACGGTTGAGGATCTGATTAACCGTACCGAGGAGGATATGATTAAGGTCAGAAACCTCGGTAGAAAATCCTTGGAGGAAGTGATTCAAAAGCTTCATTCCCTCAACCTTGACCTGAAAAAGGTCGAGGATTGACCGAGAACTAACAGGAGGTAAAGCAAATGCCTATGAAAAAGCTTGGCAGACCTACCGCCCACAGAAACGCAATGCTGAGAGGCATGGTCACTTATCTGCTCGAAAACGGCAAGATTGAGACCACCCTGACCCGTGCGAAGGAAGTGAGCGCGCTCGCCGATAAAATGATTACTCTGGGTAAGGAGCATACCCTTGCTTCCTACCGCCGTGCCCTGGCATACATCACCAAGGAGGACGTTGCAAAGAAGCTCTTTGACATCATCGCTCCCCAGTATGCAGACGTGAAGGGTGGCTATACTCAGGTTTATAAGCTTGGTCCCCGCCGTGGCGACGGTGCCGAAATGGCAATCGTGCGTCTGGTGGCAGTCAAGGCCAACGCCGCTGAGTAATTCTCCCTCCCAAAAGGGAACAACAGGACTCCTGCAAGCGCAGGAGTCCTCTTTTTCTATTTTCCGCGCTTGCCGCCGTTTGCCGCGGTCGCCTTTGTTGCCTGTTTTCTTGCTTGCGCCTTTGCCCCTTTTTGCTTGCAATATTCGTTGATTCGGGGCTGTTCGTTTTTTGCCCTCTTGTTTATTGCAAAAAAAATGAAAAACCCTCTTGACAGGCGGCGGTGAGATATGTATAATAGATATAGATTTAGAATAATTCTAAATCTATAAAAAATGAAAATACAAATCAGAGGAAAGGAGGGACTATGAGCAAGAACAAAAAGCTGTGCCTGCGGCTTGTCAGGGAAGGCGAAAGCCACGTGACGGCGGAGCAGGTGTGGGAGGCGGCACGAAAGGAAGTGCCCGGGATTGTGATGGCGACCGTGTATAACAATCTGAATGCTCTTGCTGCTGAGGGGCTGATTTCCCGCATTCAGGTTGCCAATACCAAGGACCGCTATGACCGCACCCTTTCCCCCCATTTTCATCTTGTTTGTGACCGCTGCGGAAGCATGCGGGACCTGATGGAGCTGCCTGTTCCGACGGAGCAAATGGATTTACTTCTTGAGGGTGACAGGTATTCTCTTGAATTAATTGCGCATCATATATGTAAATCGTGTCAGGAGGCGCCCCTATGAATGCAAAGGCATTAGGACAAATTGGATACGGGCTGTACGTGATTTCCACCGCGAGCGGCGGTCGGGACAACGCCTGTATCGGCAACGCCGTCATGCAGCTGACGGTTGCCCCTGCGCGGGTGGCGATTTCCCTGACAAAGGACTCTCTGACCGCTTCTCTGATGCGGGAGAGCTTGGTGTTCGGTATCTCCCTGTTGAGCCGGGATACCCCGTTTGACCTGTTCCGTCACTTTGGCTTTACAAGCGGAAGAGAGAAGGAAAAGTTTGACGGCACCTTTCCTGTGGCACGCGGGCAGAACGGCACCCTCTATCTCACGGAATATACCGTTTCCTATCTTGGCGGACGGGTGCTGGAGCACTACGAGGTTGGTACGCACACCCTGTTTATCTGCGAGGTAACGGAGGGGGAAATCCTGACAAACGGCACCCCCGTATCCTACGCCTACTATCACAGCCATATCAAGCCCAAGCCCCAGGAGCAGCCCGCGGAGAAGGTGGGCTGGCGCTGCACGGTTTGCGGCTACGTCTACGAGGGAGAGGAGCTTCCCGAGGGCTACGTCTGCCCCCTGTGCAAGCACGGACCCGAGGCGTTTGAGAAAATCGGAGGGCAGCAAACGCCCACCACCCAGGAAAATCAAGCACAAAATCAAACAAATACTAAAACATACAAAGGAGAAACTACCATGAAAGAACTGAAGGGCACCAAAACCGAACAAAACCTGATGGCAGCATTTGCAGGAGAGTCTCAGGCAAGAAACAAGTACACCTACTTTGCATCCGTTGCAAAGAAGGAGGGCTATGAGCAGATTGCCGCAATCTTCCTCAAGACTGCCGAGAACGAAAAGGAGCACGCAAAGCTGTGGTTCAAGGAGCTGGGCGGCATTGGCGATACCGCACACAACCTCGTAGCAGCCGCTGAGGGCGAGAACTACGAGTGGACCGATATGTACGATCGCTTCGCAAGAGAGGCAGAGGAGGAGGGCTTTACCGCGCTGGCTGCCCGCTTCCGTCTGGTTGCCGCCGTTGAGAAGGCACACGAGGAGAGATACCGCAAGCTGCTGCACAACGTGGAGGCACAGGAGGTATTCAAGCGCAGCTCCGTCAAGGTATGGGAGTGCCGCAACTGCGGTCATATCGTCGTAGGCACCGAGGCACCCGCCGTTTGCCCCACCTGCGCACATCCTCAGAGCTATTTTGAAATCCGCGAGGAAAATTATTGATTCGGGATCTAACCCCGTGCGGAGAGCGCCATGCGCTCTCCGCGCTTTTTTTTGTTTTGGGTACGGGGGAGCTTTCCTGTTCTTTTGTGCACGCTCACGTATCGCGCGGGACCTGCGCCCGTCGTGGTGAAGTCGGGCTGTTGGGGAGGACGTCAGAGCAACGGAATTTTCCTCATTTTCTTGCATTTTCCACTTGACAGAGCGGTATACTTTTGGTATAATATCTGCATCATTGTATTATTGTATACAATCTGTACGGTAAGGAGAAGCATATGTTAGAGATTAACCATCAGAGTAACCTCCTGGAGGTCACGCAGTATCGCTATTCGCTGCAGGACGTAGAGGAGCCCAACCTGTACCGCGTGATTTACCCCTACACGGAGGTGCCGAAAATCGTATTCAACCACCGCCGCGTGCCGATGAATATGCCAAAGGAAATCTGGATTACGGATACCACCTTCCGCGACGGACAGCAGTCCCGCGCCCCCTACACCGTGGACCAGATGGTGCATCTGTACTCCCTGCTTCACAAGCTGGGCGGCGAGAAGGGCATGATTCGTCAGAGCGAGTTTTTTGTGTACAGCGAAAAGGACAGGGAGACGGTGCGCCGCTGTATGGACCTCGGCTTCGAGTTCCCCGAAATCACCACATGGATTCGCGCCAGCAAAAAGGACTTTGAGCTGGTCAAGAATATCGGCATCAGGGAGACGGGCATTCTGGTATCCTGCTCTGACTACCATATCTTCAAAAAGCTGAATATGACGCGCCGTCAGGCGCTGGAGCATTATCTCGCCGTGGTCAAGGAGGCGCTGGATGCGGGGCTGCGCCCCCGTTGCCACCTGGAGGACATCACCAGAGCCGATTTTTACGGCTTTGTCGTGCCTTTTGTCAATGCCCTGACCGAGCTTTCGGAGGAGGCGGGAATCCCCGTAAAAATCCGTATGTGTGACACCATGGGTTACGGCGTCAGCCACACGGGCGTGGCGCTGCCCCGCAGCGTATCGGGCATCGTATACGGCCTGCACCACTATGCGGGCGTGCCGTCCGAGATGCTGGAATGGCACGGGCACAACGACTTCTACAACGCCGTTTCCAACGCCACCACCGCGTGGCTGTACGGCGCCTCCGCCGTCAACTGCTCTCTGCTCGGAATCGGGGAGCGCACGGGAAACATTCCGCTGGAGGCAATGGTGATGGAATACGCCGCTCTGCGCGGTACCCTGGACGGCATGCGCCCCGAGGTCATTACCGAGATTGCGGAGTATTACCGCGAGGAGCTTGGTTACGATATTCCCCCCATGACCCCCTTTGCGGGTGA
>JAFQJX010000090.1 GCA_017397205.1 Clostridia bacterium
GCGCGTTTTTCAGCTGCAGGGCACTCACCTTTATTGCCATTCCAAAAAGCGTCACCAGCATTGGAGAGCGTGCGTTCCACTTTTGCATGGCGCTGACCGATATTTATTTTGGCGGCGTGGTGACGGAGTGGGAGGAGCTCCCAAAGGGAGATATCTGGGACGGCAGATTGGAGGGCTACACCGTCCACTTCGGCGGCGGACAGTAGTTTCACTGCGCATAGCGCAACTTCACTGCAAGCATGAGCGAAGCAACTTCACTTTTTCGTCTGCAAAAACTTCACTGCGCATAGCGCACTTCACCAAAAAAGAGAGAACGGCTCGGTTTCCCGATTTGTTCTCTCTTTCTGCTTATCAGGGGGATTTGGGAGCTGTCACGCTTCCTCGCGCGGGACAGCGAGCAGCGCCCTGCCTCCCGTCAGGGAAAGCATCTTGACGGCGGCGGGGGTAAATTCGTGGGCAAGCACCATCAGGGGCTTGCGCAAAATACCGCGCGCCTCTACCTTCAGATAGGTAGTCGCCTTTGGCACCATACGGTGCTTTTTCAGAATGCTCAGGTTGACGTAGCCGTGGGTGGAAAACCTCTCGGAGAGGTCGTCAAGGTACACCGTTGCCTCAATTTCCCTCTCGGGATACTCCTCAACCGTATAGGGCACGAGGGTGTCCATTGCCTCGCCGTCCTCCATGAGATAATCCACGTCCTCGGCACGGGCACAGCTGCGGACGGTCACGCCGTCCTTTGCCTCGCTGACAAAATCCGTCAGGCGAGAAATCTCGGCAGGCACGGGCATAAACACGGTATTGTCGTCGGAGGGAAGCGCCTCCCTCGGAATGACGGAAACGGGTGCGTCAAGGGGCTGCGGCGTGGGCGGAGCAAGCTCCTGTGCCACCGCTCTGGCAAGCGCCTTGTCGTGGCGGCGGCGCCTGATTTTCAGAGTGATAAAGACGGCGAGAAGCAACGCAAGCAAAATGCCCGCGACAATATAGACGTACGGGGGACGAAGCGGTGCTGGCAGATATGCCGCGCAGGCAGGCAGGACTCTCATAGATACCTCCGTTTGTTCTTACAGCCAAAGTATAGCACAAGACACTCATAGAATGCAACCTCTTTCTTTTCTGCATTTTCGCTGTGCAAATTGCACAAAAACGTTTCATTCGCTTTTTTACGCTTGCGCAATTCGCCGATTTTGGAAAAAGCCCCCTCAAAAGAATTGATTTTATCAAGGGGGCTGTGGTAAACTAAATCTACAAATTATCCTTTCTCTATCCTTGGAGGACCTGTTATGACCGCACGCACCGTTGAAGTGACCAACCCCGTTGGTCTGCATGCAAGACCCGCCTCTTTTTTCGTCAATAAGGCGTGTGCCTACCGCTCTACCATTCTCTTGGAAAAGGGCGAGTGCCGCGTGAACGCAAAGAGCGTGCTGTCCGTGCTTTCCATGGGAATCCGTCAGGGCGATACCGTCACCCTGATTGCCAACGGGCAGGACGAGGAGGCAGCCGTTGAGGGGCTGGTTCTGCTGCTGGGTAGCCAGGACCTGTAAATTGAAGAATGAAGCGGTGACGCCCGTCACCGCTTTTTTATTTTCGTGGCCGTTTTTTCCTTTGACATACGGGCGTGCCTTTGGTACAATAGAGGTAAGTAGAGAAAGAAAGGAGGAGCGCTATGGCAAAGAGACTTGAGCAGCTTAACAAAAAGGCGCAGTCCCTGCCCCTTTGCCCGGGTGTATACCTGATGAAGGACGCAGACGGCAAGGTCATTTACGTTGGCAAGAGCCGCAAGCTGAAAAACCGCGTTTCCTCCTATTTCACGGGGACGCAAAAGCACCCCAAAACCGCCCGTATGGTTGCCCGCGTTGCAGACTTTGACTATATTCTGTGCGACGGGGAGATGGAGGCGCTGGCGCTGGAAAACACGCTGATTAAAAAATATGCGCCGCATTACAATATCCGTCTGAAGGACGCCAAGTCCTATCCCTATATCAAGGTCACGCCGCCCCCCTATTCCCGCCTGATTGTCACGCGGGAGCGCCGCTCCGACGGCGGACGTTACTACGGACCCTATTCCTCGGTTGCCGCCGCCCACGCGGTGACGGACACCCTGAATAAAATCTTTTCCCTCGCCACCTGCCGCCGCCGTTTTCCGCGGGATATCGGGCGTGAGCGCCCCTGCCTGTACGCGCGCATGGGGCGTTGCGTGGCTCCCTGCTCGGGAGAGGTCAGCGAGGAGGCGTACGCCGCCCTGATTCGCGGAGCGGAGGGCGTTCTGCGCGGACAAATCAAGGACACCGAGGCGCATCTTGCGCGCCTGATGACCGAGGCGGCAGAGGAGGAGCGCTACGAGGCAGCCGCACGCTACCGCGATGCCATCACCGCCCTGCACCGTCTTTGTGACAAGCAAAAGGTGGTCGGGGACGAAAAGGAGGACCGCGACGTCCTCGCCCTCTACGAGGACGACCTTTGCGGCGTGCTCGCCGTGCTTTCCGTGCGCGAGGGCAAGCTGCAGGGCAAGCACGAATTTTTGTTTGGCGCCGCCGCTATGGCGGAGGAGGAGAACGCCGCCGCGTCGGTGCTCTCCTATTACGACGGAGGGAGCGACCTCCCCCGCGAGATTTTGCTGGCATTCCCCCTGCCCGAGGAGGAGTACGAGGTGCTGTCCCGTTATCTTTCGGAGATGGCAGGACACAGGGTGCGCGTTGTGACGCCCAAGCGCGGCGCCCTGCGCGAGCTTTGTGAAATGGCGCTCACCAATGCCCGTCAGCGGGCGGAGCGCTATCGCGCGGAATGTGCGCGCGAGGATGCCACCATGACCCGACTTGCCACGCTGCTCGGGCTGGAAAGCACCCCCCAGCGGGTGGAGGCGTACGATATCTCCGAAATCGGACGGGAATATATCACCGCAGGCATGGCGGTCACAAACGGCACGCGCTTCAAAAGCAGCGATTACCGCACCTTCCGCATCAAAACCCTTTCGGGGGTGGACGATTGCGGTGCGATGCGTGAGGCGCTTGCGCGGCGGCTTGCCCACATCGGGGACGGAAGCGCCTCTCTTGGGGAAGCCCCCGACCTCATTCTGCTGGACGGCGGCGTGGGGCAGGTGCATGCGGGCAAGGCGGTGCTTGGAGAGCTGGGGCTCTCTATTCCCCTGTTCGGCATGGTCAAGGACGATTATCACAAGACGCGCGCCCTGACGGACGGAGAGCGCGAGCTTTCCATTGCAAACGAGGGCAGCGTTTACGTCTTTATTTATCGGCTTCAGGAGGAGGTCCACCGCATTTCCGTGCGGAGCGTGATGGGTGCCAAGGGAAAATCCCTGCGCCGCTCCACGCTGGAGGATATTCACGGCATCGGCCCCGCCAAGGCAAAGAAAATCCTCCGTCTGATGAAGCTTTCCGCTCTCAGGGAGGCAAGCGTTTCCGAAATGACGGCGGCAGGAATTCCGCCGCGTGACGCGGAGCGCATTTACGGACATTTCCACAAGGAGGACGCGCAAGCATGATGCGTATTGTAACCGGCTCTGCCAAGGGCATTCGCCTCTGTACCCTGGAGGGGGACAACACCCGCCCCACCTCCGAGCGTGTCAAGGAGGCAATCTTCTCCTCCATTCAGTTTGAGCTGGCGGGCAGACGGGTGCTGGACCTGTTTGCAGGAAGCGGACAAATGGGGCTGGAGGCGCTTTCGCGCGGCGCAGAATGCGCCATGTTTATTGACAACTCCCGCGAGGCAATGGCGGTTGTCAAGGAAAACGCCGTGAGAACTGGCTTTTTTGACCGCTGCCGCTATCTTGTCAGCGACTACCGCTCCTATCTGCGCAAGGCGGCGGGCAAGGACCGCTGGTCCCTCATTTTCATTGACCCGCCCTACGAGCCGTCCCGTGTCGCGGACGCCCTCTCCCGTATCCTGGAGGCAGGGCTTGCAGAAAAGGGGTGCCTTATCGTCTGCGAAAGCGGCGACGGCGACGTCTTCTCGGGAAACGACGCCCTGCGGGCGCAGTTTGACGTCCTCAAGGAGGCGCGCTACAGCGTGTCCTACGTCACCGTCCTGAAATACAGGGGGAGCGAGCTATGACGCGCGTGTTGTTTGCGGGCACCTACGACCCCATTACCCTGGGGCATATGGACCTGATTGAGCTTGCCGCAAGGGAATACGGGCACGTCACCGTTGCTATTTTCGTCAACCCCGACAAGGAGGGGCACCACCTGCTCTCCCCCGAGCGCCGCAGGGAGCTGATTTGCCTTGCCTGTGCCCACCTCCAAAACGTGGACGCCGTTCTTGGCGAGGGCTACACCGCCGACTACGCGCGCGAAAACGGCTACAACCTGCTTCTGCGCGGCTGGCGGGACGAGGGGGACCTCGCGTGGGAGGAGGAAATGGCGCGCTATAACCTCGCGCGGGGCGGTATCCCGACCCGTCTTGTCAAGGCAGACCCCCGTCACGCCGCGCTTTCCTCCACCGAGGTGCGCCGCCTGATATGCGCGGGGGAGCTTGACGCGCTCTCCTCCTGCGTTCCCGCCGCCTGCATTCCCCGTCTGCGGCAATGGCTTGCAGAGGAAAAATAACCCTCACAAACACAAAATACAATCCAAACCGAAAGGGCTTCCGTTATGAAAAAATCGCTTTTGTCGCTTTTGCTCCTCTCCCTGCTCCTGCTTTCCCTCTGCCTCGGGCTGACCTCCTGCGGAGATAAGTTCGGCACCATCACCCTCGAGCTATACCCCGAATACGCCCCCGCGACGGTGGAGAACTTCGTCGCGCTTGCACAGGACGGCTTTTATGACGGCCTGATCTTCCACCGCGTGATCTCCGGCTTCATGGTGCAGGGCGGCGACCCGCTCGGCAACGGCACGGGCGGTGCGGACGAGGATATCGTCGGTGAGTTTGCAAACAACGGCTACACGGGCAACACGCTGGAGCACACGCGCGGCACCATCTCCATGGCGAGAAGCGGCCACCCCTACGAGGCGTATCACAACATGGGCTACATTCAGCTGTCCCCCGAGGAGCTTGCTCCCTATTACAACTCCGCCTCCAGCCAGTTCTTCATCGTGCACGAGGATTCTCCCCACCTCAACGGGCAGTACGCCGCCTTTGGTCGCGTGGTAGAGGGTATGGAGGTGGTGGACGCGATTGCCGCGGTGGAAACGGATGAAAACGACCGCCCCCTCTCCGACGTTGTGATTTCCCGCATTTATATCGTTGAGAGCGAAGCCGCAGAAGACGGTCACATCACAGTCGCAATTGAGGTGAAGGGCTGACAGCCGTCTCGGCAGAGGGAGAGAGAACAACTCTCGCCCTGCGCGACAAACGGAAAAAGAGAACGGAACGGGTTTCCCGCTTCGTTCTCCTTTTTATTTCGGTTGCTTCATGGAGATGCGCGACTTGGCTTTGGCTTAGCTGTTCCTTTCGCCGCCGCCCTGCCCTATGGCGCTCCCGCCCGCTTTGGAGCGTTACTCCGCGTACACCCGCGCAATCACCTGAGGGATGCGGGGCTTGTCGCGCATGTCCGTCTGCACGGAGGCGATCTGGTCCACCACCTCCATACCCTCTACCACGCGACCAAAGGCGGCGTACTGCCCGTCCAGGTGCGGCGCATTGGCGTGCATGATAAAGAATTGGCTGGAGGCGGAATTGGGCATCATAGAGCGTGCCATGGAAATGACGCCGCGCGTATGGCGCAGGGTATTTTCGGGATGCCCGTTTGCGGCAAATTCTCCCTCAATGGTGTTGTCGGAGCCGCCCATACCGTTGCCGAGGGGGTCGCCGCCCTGAATCATAAAGCCGGAGATCACGCGGTGGAAGGTCAGGCCGTCGTAAAAGCCCTCTGCCACCAGCTTTTCAAAATTCGCCACCGTCTTGGGGGCGTATTCGGGGTACAGCTCCAGCTTGATTTTTCCCCCGTTTTCCATTTCCATTACAATCATGGTATTCCTCCTGTTCCGTACATAGACGGTTTTCTCTATACATATACTAATCCAAAATGCTCCCGCCGTCAAGGGAAAAGTCAGGAGGTGGTGTCCATGGAGGAGAAGAGTCGGCGCATTGTGACCCTCGCCTGCCTGTTTCTCTGCATCTCCTTTGCGGTGTTGGGCGCCTGGCTGTTTTTCAAATATATTCTCGGGGTGCTGCTTCCCTTTGCCGTGGGGCTTTGCCTTGCGCTTTCCGTGCGCCGTCCCGCAGAGCAGCTGAGCCACGGCACGCGCATTCCTCCGCGCATTCTGCGCCTTGTTCTCGTCGTGCTCGTATTTTGCGCCTTAGGAGCGCTGCTGTGGCTGGCGGGCGCGCGCCTGACGCGCGAGATACAGGAGCTTTTTTTCCGCCTCTCAAACGGGGAGGACCTCTCCCTGCCCCCCGCCGTGGAGCAGCTTCTCTCACGGCTGCCGCAGGCGCAAAGCGGAGGGCTGCAGGGATATATTGATACCCTCATTGACAGCACCATCACCACCCTGACGGGCAAGGTCCCTGCCCTGATTGGCTCTCTCGTTTCTGCAATGCCGCCCCTTTTTCTTGCCATTCTGATGACCCTGCTCTCCGCCCTGTATTTTTGCCTGGATCTGGAGCGCGTCGGCCCCGCCGTGCGGCGGCTGCTGCCCACACGGGCACAAGAATGGCTGACCCGCATCAAAAACGGCGCCCTGCGCCTGGGGCTGGGATATCTGCGCGCCTACCTCGTCCTGACGGCAATCACCTTTTGCCTCTTGCTTGTGGGCTTTCTTTTGCTGGGAGTGGACTACGCCCTGCTGCTTGCCTTTCTCGTGTGCCTTGTGGACCTGCTCCCCGTGCTTGGGGTCGGGACGGTGCTGGCGCCCTGGGGCGCGTGGCTGCTCCTGTCGGGGAGCGTGGGACGGGGCGTGGGGCTGCTTGTGCTGTGGGTGATTTGCCTGTCCGTGCGGCAGATTGCAGAGCCGCGCCTGCTGGGAGGGCACCTTGGGATTCACCCCCTCGTCACGCTCCTTGCCATGTACGGCGGCTTCCGCCTCGGCGGTGTGCTTGGCATGCTGCTGGCTCCCGCCCTGTGCGTGCCGCTTCAGCAGCTGCTGAAGCTCTACACCTCCAAAAAAACGTCCGACGGGGCTTCTCCTCCCCCGTCGGCATCCACCACTTAAAAAATGCACGAAAATAAATACTTTCCCGATAAAAAGCAAAAAGGACGGTCAGGCGACCGTCCTTTTCAGGTGCTTATGCACGCTCAATCTTCCCGGAACGCAGGCAGCGGGAGCAAACGTACACGCTCTGATGCGTGCCATTCACAACTGCTTTTACCCGACGAATGTTGGGCTTCCAGGTTCTGTTGGTCTTACGGTTGGAGTGGGAAACGTTATGACCGAATACCAAGCCCTTGCCGCAAACTTCACACTTTGCCATTTCAAACACCTCCTGAAACGTTCGCATCCTAAGATGCCGTTTATATAAAATATCATTTTTTCAAATAGCATCGGTTATTATAGCATAA
>JAFQJX010000012.1 GCA_017397205.1 Clostridia bacterium
AAGAAAAGCCCCGTGCCACTCGCGTTTTATCCGTTTGGGGTAACACGCGAGTGGCGCAGGGAAGGGAAAGAGTGAGCAGGCGTGCCTGCTCACTCTTGTTTTGATTTGCGGTGCCTTCAAAATCAGATTTGCCGTCTGGTAGACTGATATTCGTCGTAGAAGCGGAAGTAGGGGCAATCGGCGGTTTGCCCCGCGGAAAAGCGAGCCATCTCGTCCTGGTCCAGGTTGTTTCTGCAGTAGTTGGTATCAAGCTCATCGTCGTAGTCGTAAAACTCACAGTCCTCACATCTTGCGGCGTGTTTGCAGCTGCGATAGTCCATAGATTTGCCTCCTTTCCTTTGGTCAATTTGATTATACCATACGGGGCGCCAAAAAGCAAGCGATGGGGCGTGCGCACGCATCTTTTGCGTCTTTTCGTTCGTCCCTTGACTTTTTCTTTTAAGTTCGGTAAAATAAATTGGTAAATACGTGCGGGTGCGCGAAGCACCCATCAAGGACAAGGAGAGAGGCATGGCAGAGAGCAAAAGAACGCAGGACTACGGCGACCAGAGCATCGTTGCCCTGAAGGGCGCGGAGCGCGTCAGACGGCGCCCCTCCGTCATTTTCGGGTCAGACGGGCTTGAGGGCTGTCAGCATTCCTTTTTTGAAATACTTGCCAACTCTGCGGACGAGGCGCGCAGCGGCTACGGGGATAAAATCATTGTGACCGTCTTCCGTGACCGTTCCATTGAGGTAGAGGATTTCGGGCGCGGCGTTCCTCTTGGGTACAACGAAAAGGAGGGACGTTGGAACTGGGAGCTGGTCTTCTGCGAGCTGTATGCGGGCGGTAAGTACGATAACAACTCGGCAGGTGCCGCCTACAAATTTTCGCTGGGACTGAACGGCCTTGGCGCCTGTGCTACCCAATACTGCTCGGAATATATGACGGTGCGCTCCTTCTCGGGTAAGAAAAAGGAGCTGTCTGAAATTGACTTCCGCGGCGGCGAGCCGGTAAGCGAGCTGCGCGTGCGCCCCATTGAGCCGAAGGATAAGAAAAAGACGGGCACCATCATCCGCTACAAGCCCGACAGCAAGGTGTTTACCGATATTGCCATTCCCCTGGAGTTTTACGACGCCACCCTGCGCCGTCAGGCGGTTGCAAATGCGGGCGTGCGCTTTATTCTGCAGGTGGAAAACGAGCAGGGAAAGCTTGACACCACGGAGTATTACTACGAAAACGGCGTACAGCAGTACGCCGAGGAGATGGCAGGCCCCGATGCCCTCGGCACCCCCATCTGCTGGCATATGGGAGAGCAGGTTGGCCGTGATGCGGAGGACAGAGCCCCCTATACGGTGCAGGCGGATATCGCCTTCTGCCCCATGCAGAGAAACGGGCGCGCGGAATACCTGCACAACTCCAGCTATCTGGAGTACGGCGGCTCCCCCGACAAGGCAACGCGTACCGCCTTTGCCTACGCCGTTGACAAGTACCTGAAAAACCAGGGTAAATATAACAAAAACGAGGCGAAGGTTACCTTTAACGATATCGCCGACAGCTTGTTTATCGTCATCAGCTCCTTCTCAACGGAGACCTCGTACGAAAACCAGACCAAGAAGGCAATCAACAACGCCTTTATCGCACAGGCGCTGACCGCCTTCCTCAAGACTCAGCTGGATTATTTCTTTATTGAGCATCCGCAGGAGGGCGCCGCCTTTGCAAACGCCGTGCTGATTAACAAGCGGGCAAGGGAAAAGGCGGAGGTCACCGTTTCCGATATCAAGAAGAAGCTTGCGGGAAGCGGCGATACCTCGCTCGGCAAGGTGGAAAAGTTCGTTGCCTGCCGCTCCAAGGACCCCAATCTGCGCGAGCTGTATATCGTAGAGGGTGACTCTGCACTCACCTCCTGTAAGCTGGGGCGCAACGCGGATTTCCAGGCGATTATCCCCGTCCGCGGTAAAACCCTGAACTGCCTTAAGGCATCCTACGACCGCATTTTTGAAAGCCCCATTATCGTGGATTTGCTGCGCGTGATTGGCTGCGGCGTGGAGCTGGGCGGCAAGAAGCTCAAGGGCGATATTTCCCCCTTCAATTACGAGGCGCTCCGCTGGTCCAAAATTATCCTTTGTACGGATGCGGACGAGGACGGCTTCCAGATTCGCACGCTTCTGCTCACCATGTTCTATCGGCTCCTGCCGACCCTTTTGGAAAAGGAGCGGGTGTTTATCGCGGAGTCGCCCCTGTTTGAAATCACCTGCGGCAGCGACACCTACTTTGCCTACAACGAGCAGGAGAAGGTGGAGATTCTCAAGCAGCTGGGCAGCAAGAAATATATTCTCCAGCGCTCCAAGGGACTTGGTGAAAACGAGCCCGAGATGATGTGGCAGACCACCATGAACCCCGCTACCCGTCGCCTGATTGCGGTCACCCCTGCCGACGCGGAGGCAACCGCGTATATGTTCGATACCCTTTTGGGGGACAATATTGCTGAGCGTAAGCAGTTTATCGCCCAGAACGGCGCCCGTTATCTCGGCGCCGCAGACGTCTGATTTTATTTTGAGGTATATAAAATGGTACAAGCACTGAAAAAATCCACCAAATTTGCAGGGGTCGAGGGACCCCTCGTCACCATCGTCATGGACGGCGTGGGCATCGCCCCTGCCAATGCGGCAAACGCCGTTTACGCCGCCCATACGCCCACCCTTGACCGCCTGATGCGCGACTACCCCATGGTCACCCTCAAGGCACACGGCACCGCCGTCGGTCTGCCCACGGACGACGATATGGGCAACTCCGAGGTCGGCCACAACGCGCTGGGCGCGGGACAGGTCTTTGCACAGGGCGCCAAGCTGGTGTCCCAATCCATTGAAAGCGGCAAGCTGTTTGAGAGCGCCACCTGGTGCGCTCTGACGGAAAACGTGAGAAATAACGGCACCACCCTGCATTTCCTCGGCCTGTTCTCCGACGGAAACGTTCACTCTCACATAGACCACCTGAAGGCAATGCTAGTCCGCGCAAAGGAGGAGGGCGTGCGCCGCGTGCGCGTTCACATTCTTCTTGACGGACGCGACGTAGGCGAGACCTCTGCGCTCCTGTACGTGGAGCCCTTTGAAGAGTTCCTTGACGGGCTTCGCTCCCCCGATTTTGACGTATGTATTGCCAGCGGCGGCGGCAGAATGCAGATTACCATGGACCGCTACGAGGCAAACTGGGCAATGGTGGAGCGCGGTTGGAAAACCCACGTGCTGGGCGAGGGAAGAACCTTTGCTTCTGCCAAGGAGGCAATTGAAACCTATCGCGCCGAGACCAAGGTCATTGACCAGGACCTGCCTCCCTTCGTGATTGCAAAGGACGGCAAGCCCGTTGGCACGGTGGAGGACGGCGACAGCGTCATTTTCTATAACTTCCGCGGCGACCGCGCCATTGAAATCTCCCTCACCTTTGAGGGCGGCGAGGACTTTTCCAAGTTTGACCGCGTGCGCGCTCCCAAGGTGCTGTACGCAGGCATGCTGGAGTATGACGGCGACAGCCACGTGCCCTCCCGCTACCTGGTCAATCCCCCCGAAATCACCCATACGCAGAGCGAATATCTGGTGGCAACGGGCATTCCCCAGCTTGCCATCAGCGAAACCCAGAAATACGGCCACGTGACCTACTTCTGGAACGGCAACCGCAGCGGCAAGTTTGACGAGACGCTGGAAACCTATATTGAAATCCCCTCTGACGTGGTGCCCTTTGAGGAGCGCCCGTGGATGAAGTGCGCCGAGATTACCGACGAGCTGATTGCCCGTCTGGAGAGCGGCAAGTACCGCTATCTGCGCGTCAATTTCCCCAACGGGGATATGGTCGGGCACACGGGCTCCTTCCTGGCAACGGAATGCTCCATGGAGGCGCTTGACCTCTGCCTTGCCCGTATTCTCAAGGTGGTGGACCGCCTGCACGGTGCCGCCATTATCACGGCAGACCACGGCAACGCCGACGAGATGTACGAGATGGACAAGAAAACGGGTGCGCCCAAGAAAAACAAGGACGGCACGAGCGTTGCCAAAACCTCGCACACCTTAAACCCCGTTCCCTGTATCATTTACGACAACTTCACGGGTGACGGCTATACCGTCAGACAGGATGGCTCCTTCGGCCTCTCCAACGTGGCGGCAACGACCGTCCGCCTGCTCGGCTACGAGCCGCCCGCAATGTGGGACGCTTCCATTATTGAATAAGCCCCCAAAGGCAAAGAGAGCAGACCGCAAAGGGTCTGCTCTTTTTTTGTCTTTTGGTACAGGACAAAGAAAAAAGCATTGCCTCAGCAATGCTTTTGATTGTTTTTTTATAATACCGCAGGATTACTCCTGGGGCACCTCGCGGAACAAATTGAAGCGAAACAGCTTGGTTTCGTCCTCAGGCAGCTCGCAGACAAGGGTTGCCTCGGCGATAATGCCGCCGCGAATCAGCTCTGCAAGACCGACGATAGCGGACAGACGGGACTTCAGGTTGAAGCAGTCTCCCTCGGCGGTTTTGAGGTATACGTTCCCCTTGCACTTTTCTACGGTGCGGATAAATTCGGTGACGTCAATGCCATGCAGCTTCATTTCAGGACACATTTGCACACCCTCCTTTCTTTTATCCTGGCTTCATTATATGCCAGAAATTTCAAAAAGGCAAGATGCGGTTTAACAGTATGCACAATTAATTTTGCAAATTATTGTGCAAT
>JAFQJX010000091.1 GCA_017397205.1 Clostridia bacterium
ACTCCAAGCGGAGTATCACGCTACAACTATGATTGCCCTGCAGGCAAGCTATGAGTTATGAAATGCGACACATTGTTATACGGAACGGAACAGCTGGGTCGCATAGTGACCGTTTGCCACGTAGCCAACACCGATTTCCGTAAAGGAATTTGACAGGATGTTGGCGCGGTGTCCCTCCGACCTCATCCACGCGTTCACCACCGCCTCGGGCGTCGCGTAGCCCTTGGCTATGTTTTCGCCTGCGCTTCTGTATGAAATCCCGAAGCTTTTCATCATCTGAAAGGGGCTTCCGTATACAGGGCTGTTGTGAGAGAAGTAGCCGTTTTGCTGCATATCTCTGCTTTTGATGCGTGCCACGCGGGCAAGCTCCCAATTCTGGGAAAGCCCTTTCAGTCCCCTTTCCTGCCGTTCCTTGTTGACAAGGCGCACGACCTCGTTTTCGTATGCCGTCACCCCGCTGTCCGTAAGGGGAATGCTTATCCGCTGCCCGGGATAAATCAGATTGTAATTTTTGATCGTGGGGTTTGCCGCCTTGATTTCGGACAGCCCCACCTCGTGGCGGACGGCAATTTTCCAAAGACTGTCCCCACGGACGACGGTGTAGGAGACGGTTGCCGCCTCTGCTACCGTCAGCGTAAGGGGCAGCAAAAGCGCCAGCACCAGCAAGCACGTCAGTAGCTTTTTTCCTTGTACTCTGATTTCCTCGTACCTCCTTTTTTGGGATACCTTATTGTAGCATACCTCCCCCCTGGAGGCAAATGCAATGTTCGCCATTCCTCCCAACCTCTGCCCCGAGAGGAAGAGGGTGGTGACACAGGCAAAAAGAGAGAACGAAACGGATCTCCGTCTTGCTCTCTCTTTTCTTGATTTTTCTTTGTTTTTGTGCTATTCGGGCGCTTCGCGTGACCCGTCAGGCGTCATAGACAATGAGTTCCTCCAGCGGAACGCGGGCAATTCCCGTGTACAGCAGAAGGTCCTCAAGGGGGACGGGCGTTTTGCCGCTTTCCCAGTTGAAAATGACGTTTTCGGTGGTGTTGAAGACGTCCGCAAGCTCGGCGCGGGAGATGCTTCTGTCCATCTCAAATTCGCAAGTCCCACACTCCCCCGAGCACTCCCCGAGGTCATAGCGAAGTGACCAGCATACGTATCTGCGGAGGGTGATGCTTGAGGTGCGAAGCGCCATCAGGCGCGTGCCCGTCTTCACCCAATCTACGTTTTTTCTCTCAACCCGTTGCATCTTATTCTCCTATCCTTGCGCCAAGCAGACTGCACCCAAGCGCCACGGCGGGAATCGCGGCACCAAGCTGATACAGGAAGGCAATCAGGGGGGTGGTCACACTCCACACGTTCATCAGGGTGGGAACGAGGACAGCCCCGCAAACGGAAAGCACAAGCGCAAGGGCGCTTGCAATTTTCTGCCGCTTCTTATAGGAAGCAAACAAAAACGGCATACGGCGCAGGGTTTTTCTCGGTCCGTACGTAATGAGCGAGGCGGTACGCGGAATGCTCTTTTCAGCCGTGACGGCGGCAATATCCTTCTTGACAATACGCACGTCATAGTCGGATACGTAGGAAACCTGGTCAAGCAGTGTTTCCGAAAGAAGCGGGTCGGCGGTGAGAATCACGGTGCTGACACCGTTCTTTGCACAGTATTCTACCGTTTTTTCAAATTGGTCGTCAATCTGATAATGCACGTAGAATTTCGCAGCAAGGCGCGACTGATACGCAACGTACAGCACGTGTCCTCCCTGCTCCTTTACGCGCTCGTCGCCCGGGTCACGGAAGACCTCAATGCCAAGGTCCTCAAGATATGCCTTGGTGCCAACGTGCACGTCATCACGCGCGATAAACGCGGCAATGCCGCCCTCCGCAATCTGGAAGAGCTCAACGTCGTCACGCGGAGCAACCTCGGTGGCAGACACGCGGAAGACGCCGTTCAGGGGTCCGCCCACGCGGTCAAAGATGCTGGCAACGAGATACAGCGCCTTGTCAAGGGGGAAATCTCCGCAAAGCTTGATGCCGCTGAGTCGCACGGAGCCCTGCGGGAACGCCTCAACGTCCTCAAAGGTCACCGCCCCGGCGGAGGCGATGCGGTAAACGGCGTCCTCACCGCTGACCCCTACCCTCTCACGGCTGATGCGCGCAGAAAGATTGTGGAAAAACAGGCGGTGAAGCAGGAATGCGGAAAGCGGAAGCGTACCGCACAGCACCGTGCAAGCGCTCCAGAAGGCAATGTCCGCGCCGCGGCGCAGAACAAGCAGAATGATAAGGGAGGTCAGAGCCGCACAAGCGGAAATCCCCAGGCAAACGAGGGGAAGCAGGGGGCTCTCTCTGCGTCTTCGGCACTCGTCAACGTATCCGTCGACGGCGGTGACAGGGTCAGTCTCAAGAAGCGGAAGCTCCTTGGCAGACGCGCGGAAAAGCTCACCGCAAAGCGGATGCTCACGTCCGTCCGACAGGCACGCAGCAAAGCGATGCTCCTCCGTGGCAAACGCCTTGAACGAGAAGGAAAGCCCCTGCATACGGAACAGCTCTGCCAGGTCCACGCCAAGCAGCAGCGTGGCGGCAACAAGCCCCGTCAGAACCTGGTACGGGGTGTGTGCCAGGTAAAGCGCCACCTCCGTAACAACGGCACACAGAGCGCCAAGGAAGGCAAGCGTCTCGGGCAGCACCCTCTTATGGAAGAGTGCAACCAATCCACGCCACAGGGGACGCCAGGAAAGGAAGCAAGCAAGCAGCAGGAGCTGCAGGTCAATCAGCTGTGCCACCCCGGGCACGCGGGCAAGAAGCGTCCAGCTCATAAAGGATGCCGTTGCGCGGGGGAACAGCTCAAAAACAGCAAGCAGAAGCGTCAGGGCGATGGCAAGCGTCGCCGTCAGGCGCGCCTTGAATACGCGGCGCCCGATCTCCGTCTTCCACGCCTGAATCTGCGGACGCGCGTTAGCACCGCCAATGCTTTCAAGCGGCTCGGCAAGAAGCTGCTCCTCAAAGGTATCCTCGCCCTCATGCAGGAAGGTAGAGTCCGCACGCAGGCGGCTTGCCCTTTTCTCCCTTGCAGGGGGCATCTCCTCCTGGTCCTCCTGCACCTGTTCCTGCTCCTCCTGTACCTCCTCGGGCATCAGGGCAACGAACACGGGTGCCGCCTCCTGCGGAGCGCGGTCCCATACGGAGGTGGGGGCGGCAAGGGGCTCCCCCTGCTCCTCAAGCGGAATGGAGAGCTGCTCGTAGGAAACGGGGGGCTCTTCCTCCTGTCCCCCTCCGAGGTCGGAGGAATCAAACAGGGGG
>JAFQJX010000092.1 GCA_017397205.1 Clostridia bacterium
AATACCTTCACCACCTTCTGCCCGTTCATCATCTCCTCAATGAAGCCCTCGGTGCGTCCAACGCCCTTTTGCTGAAGCACGAAGTTCTTGGCAGAGCGGCCGCCCACCACCTTGGTCACCACCAGCATCAGGACCACGCCCACGAGAATCACGCAGGCAAGCCACACGCTGAACCAGGTCATAATGAGGAAGACGGCAAACACAATAATGGCGGAGGACAGCATCTGGGGCAAGCTTTCCCCAATCAGCTGACGGAGGGTGTCTGCATCGTTGGTATAACGGCTCATGATATCGCCGTGCGTATGCGTGTCAAAATAGCGAATGGGCAAGCCCTGCATTTTGTCAAACATACGGCAGCGAATCTTTTTAAGACTTCCCTGCACAATCACCGCCAGCATACGGCGGTAGAAATAGTTGGCAAGCAGGGTGGCGGTGTACATACAAATGAGCAGGAGCACGAGGGGCACGATCTCGGCGCGCACCTCTGCCCAGCTCCAATAGCCCGTCTTCAGTCCCGTTTCAATGGCATCTCCGAGAATGGTGTATGCCCGCTGCATAAAGATTGCAGGGACAGCCGCCGCCACGGCGCTGAACAGCACGAGTGCCAGCGGCACGGGGAGCATCACGGGATAGAAGGAGAACAGGTCACGGAGCAGGCGCAAAAAGGTTCCCTTTTTGGCGCGCGGTCTTTTACTCTTGTCCATCTGAATCACCTCCCTTGCTCTGAGACATCCAGATTTCCCGATAAAGTCCGTTCTCGCGAAGTAGCGTTTCGTGGTTGCCCACCGCCGCGACACGCCCGCCCTCCATAATCACGATGCGGTCTGCATCCATGACGGAGGCAAGGCGCTGTGCAATGATGATTTTGGTGGTCGTGGGAATATAGGTTGCCATGGCGTGACGGATGAGGGCATCCGTCTTGGTATCCACGGCGCTGGTGGAGTCGTCTAAAATGAGTATTTTCGGCTTTTTGAGCAGGGCGCGTGCAATACACAGGCGCTGCTTCTGCCCGCCCGATACGTTGGTGCCTCCCTGTTCAATATAGGTATCATACCCGTCGGGGAAGCTTTCAATAAACTCGTCTGCACAGGCAAGGCGGCACGCCTCACGCAGCTCGTCAAGGGTGGCGTCTGGGTTGCCCCAGCGCAGATTCTCGGCAATCGTGCCCGAGAACAGGACGTTCTTCTGCAGCACCACCGCCACGCTGTCGCGCAGGGTGACGAGGTCATAGTCGCGCACGTCCACGCCGCCCACTCTGACGCTTCCCTCCGTCACGTCGTACAGGCGGGAAATCAGCTGAATCAGGGTGGTTTTGGAGGAGCCCGTCCCGCCGATGATGCCAACCGTCTCACCGCTTGCGATTGAGAGATTCACGTCGCTGAGCGCCATTTTCTCTGCCGTGGCAGAGTATTTGAAGGAAACGCCCTCAAATACGATACTGCCGTCCTGCACTTCGGTGATGGGGTTTTCGGGGCTGACCAGGGTGCTTTCGGTTTCCAGCACCTCGCTGATACGGTTGACGGACTCGGCAGAAATACTGATCATGACGAAGATAAAGGAGGTCATCATGAGGTTCATAAGAATCTGCATTCCGTAGGTCAGCATGCTGGAAAGATGCCCGACGTCCATATGCGCCTCTCCCCCCAGACGGCGATAGCCGTCAATGATGAGATAGGAGCCAAAGAACAGCACCACCAGCAAAATGACGTAGGAGCAGAACTGCATCAGGGGATTGTTGAGGGCAAGGATTTTTTCGGCACGGGTGAAGTCCCGCTCCACCTGCCCTGCCTCGCGGTCAAATTTCTCCCGCTCGTAGTCCTCGCGCACGTAGGATTTCACCACGCGCATGCCGCGGATGTTTTCCTCAATGGATTCGTTGACCCTGTCGTACTGACGGAACACGCGCTTGAACAGGGGCATGACCTTTTTCATAATGAGCAGCAATCCACCGAACAGAATGGGAATGACCAGCACGAACACAAGGGACAGAGGACCGCCCATCACCACCGCCATGACGCAGGAAAAGATAATCATGAGAGGGCTGCGCACCGCGGTGCGGATAATCATCATGTAGGACATCTGCACGTTCATGACGTCCGTCGTCATACGGGTGACGAGGGAGGCAGAGGAAAATCTGTCAATGTTCTCAAAGGAGAAGTCCTGCACGCGGTAAAACAGCTGCCTGCGCAGGTTGCGCCCAAAGCCGCAGGAGGCGGTCGCACAGGTGGCGCCCGCAATCGCGCCGAAGGCAAGCGACAGGAGGGCGAGAATCGCCAGGGCTCCCGCATAGCTCCAGATGGTGGACATCGGGCATTCGTCCTGAATTTGATTGACAAGCGAGGCAATCAGGTAGGGGATGATGCAGTCAATCACCACCTCCAGCGCCACGAAGACCATGGTCAGCACCATGGATTTCCTGTACTCTCTGGCGGCGCCAAAGAGCTTTAACAGCCGTTTGAGCATAGACGTTCCTTTCACAAAGCGTACGCGCGATTATCTTATAGATATGCTTTGTTAATAATACGGATTGTATTCTACCATACTTTTCCTTGCCCGTCAAGGAGAGTCGCCCCTGTTTTTCGGTCAAAAAAGCGAAAAAAGAAAAAGCCGATAAGGCAGTCTTATCGGCTTGCATTTTCTCGTATGACCTTACAAATCCAGCTTCTGGTCGCCGTCCTTCACCCAGCCAACGTGGCGCAGAATCATATCAAACAGGAAGGAAAGGGCGGCTGGCAGCACGATGCACAGCAGCACCAGCCCCACCCACATGAGGGGGGATTTTTCCGTTGCGGTGGCAACTCCGAAGGGACCCACCAGACCGCAGGTGCCCATGCCTGCCGCAACGCCCTCGCACTTGAGCTTGAACACGGTGGTGGAGAGCGCACCGCAGATGCCGCCCGCGAGGGTCGGCGCAATCCAGATACGGGGGTTTTTGCAAATGTTGCCCATCTGCAGCATGGAGGTACCAAGCCCCTGTGCCACAAGGCCGCCAAAGCCGTTTTCACGGAAGGAGGTGGCGGCGAAGCCCACCATCTGCGCACAGCAGCCAACGGCGGCGGCACCTGCCGCAAGACGCACGCTTTCGGGGTTGGAGGAGGCGACGATGACCTCGGCGCTGAAAATCACGGAGCAAATCGCCGCGCTGGAAATCGGCAGGGTGAGAATCACCCCAACCACCGCCGCAACGACGAAGCCCATCAGCAGGGGAGCAAAGGCGGTTGCCACGCCGATAAAGTTGCCCGTCCAATACATGACGTAAGCAACGGCGGGGCAAATCAGAAGCGCGGAGCCGTAGCCCACGAGAAGCGTCACAAGGGGGGTCACCAGAATGTCCACCTTGGTTTCCTTGGACACCAGCTTACCAAACTCGCAAGCAAGAATGGCAACGAAGAACACGCCCGCAGGACCTGCGGCAAACTTGTCGCCGCCCACGGTGGCACCCATGGAATTCGCCATAGCACCCACCACGGTGCAGGAGAAAATGACAAGAGGCGACGCCTTGAGCGTGTAGGCAATCGCGGCGCCAATCGCCATGCCCGTAGCACTCTTTGCGTACGCTGCAATCTCTGCAAGGAAATTCTCCATGGGACTGTTCGGGAAAATCAGCTTGCCAAGCTCCCCGAGAATGGTCCCCATCAAGAGGGTTGCAAACAGCGCCAGCGCCATGGAGCCCATGGCGTCAATGAAATAGCGCTTCGCGCTGATTTCAATGTTCTTGCGCTTTAAAAAATCAAGAAACGGTTGCTTTTTGGGGGCAGGGGCGTTTTCCTCTGCCAGGACCTCTACCTGTTCTTCCATGCCTTTTCTCTCTTTCCTTTGGAAACTTTTTGGATTTGTACATAATTTTACCTCTTTTTTGAAAAATTGCAATGGAGAAAGTTTCTATACTTTTCTCCCCCTCCCCGTCGCTTTTGTTCAGCCGTCACAAGCATTGACAAGCTTTTGACAGGCAGAGAACGGGCCTCGGGCTTTTTTTGGTGTCACACCTTGCCATTTCCCGCCCCCGTGTGGTACAATAGAGAAAAAGGGAGGTTGCTATGAGAGAGGTCACCTGTGAACTGCTTTCCGCCGCGCTTGCGCCCCGCCCGCGCGACTGTCATAAGGGGGACTTTGGCTACGTCACCCTGCTGGGCGGCTGTCTTGCATACAGCGGCGCCGCCAAGCTTGCAAACCTGTCTGCCTGCGCCCTGCGGGCAGGGGCAGGGGTCGTGCGCCTTGCGGTACCCGAGGAGATTGCACAGGGCGTTCTGCCCTATCTTCTGGAAAGCACCCTCTGCCCCCTCCCCTCCTTTGCGGGGGACGGCTGGCGTGAGGCGGTGGACAAAGCGCTTGCGGGCACCCGTGCGCTCGGAATCGGCATGGGCTGGGAGCCAAGCGCCGAAAACGGCGCCGTCCTCTCCCACGTCCTCCGCACCTACACGGGCAGTATGGTGATTGACGCGGGCGGAATCCGTCTGTTAAAGGAGCATCTTGCGCTGCTCCGCACCACCCGTGCGCGTGTCATTATCACGCCACACCTCGGTGAATTTTCCTATCTTACGGGGCACCCCCTTGACAAAATCAAGGAGGAGGGCGCCTCGCTTGCCGCCGCGTTTGCGCGGCAATACGGCGTGACGGTCCTGCTCAAGGGTGCTACCACCTACGTCACGGACGGAGGCGAGCCCTACGCCGTCACGCGCGGCTGTGCAGGCATGGCAACGGCTGGAAGCGGCGACGTGCTGACAGGGGTGCTCACAGGAATGCTGGGCTACAATCCCCCAACCCCCGAAACCGTTGCCGCCTCCGCCTATCTTACGGGTGTCGCAGGGGAGCTGGCAGAACGGGAGGTTGGCGACCTCTGCCAGATGGCGGGGGATACCCTGCGCGCCCTGCCCCGCGCCGTCCTGCTGTGCCGCTCAGGTGAGCAAAACGCCTGACCCCCATCGCCGACACACCACTTTACTCTCGGAGGAAACAAATGAAGCCACTCAAACGGATCCTTTCTCTTGCTCTGCTGCTGCTCCCCTGCCTGACGGGCTGTGCCACCACCCTGCGCGGCACGTACGAGCTTCGGGCGGGCGAGGGTGAGGTGGTCCTTACCTACGTCTTTCACCTGGGCGGCACGCTGGAGGTCTATTCGGGTGAACGTGAGAGGGGCGAGGAGCCGCTTGACGAAATCTGCTACGAGATTGACGGCGGCTTTTTCTACACCTGGCCCAAGGACGGCTCCCGCGAGGATGCCAAGGCATATTTCTTTTCGCGCGGCAAGGATGATGCGGGTCCCTATCTTGAAATTGACGAAACGCGCTATTACAAAAAATAACGGTGAACAGCCCTCCTGCTTGTACCTGCCCTGCCTGTGGCGCCGCGGGCGGCACGGGGCCGCACCGTGACAAAAAAACCTTATATTTCGCTGTTGCTATTTTCCTTTTGCTATGTTATACTGTATAGGATAGAACGCTTTTCCAATGCTATTCTGACAAGGAGGTGCCGTATGGCGCAGCCACAAGTGACAGATCAGGCGCGGGACGAGCTTACGCTCGACACCCCCGAGCTGAATACAACCCCCACCGAGGCAACCGAAGCCGCAGAGGTGGCAGACACCGCCGAGGAGAGCGTCTGCGAGGAGCCGATTTACGTCGCGCCCCGGCGCAACCGCTTCCGCTACGGCTGCTACCGCTTTGTCAAGCGCCTGTTTGACATTTGCTCCGCAGGGCTTCTGTTTCTGGTGCTCTCCCCCTTCCTCTTGATTTTCCTCTTGATTAAGTGGCTCGAGGACTTTCACAATCCCATTTACGTTTCCCGTCGCGTCGGCAAGGACGGCAAGGTGTTCAAGTTTTACAAAATCCGCACCATGTGCGTGGGTGCTGACAAAATGAAGAACGACCTGATTGAGGCAGGGAAAAACGAGGCGGACGGCCCCGTGTTTAAAATCAAGGATGACCCCCGTATCACTCGGGTTGGCCGCATCTACCGCAAGCTGTCCATTGACGAGCTTCTGCAGCTCATTAACATCATCAACGGCACCATGAGCGTCGTCGGTCCCCGTCCTCCCATTCCGAGCGAGGTGGAGGAATACACGGAGTATCAGCGGCACCGCCTTGACGTCAAGGGAGGGCTGCTCTGCCTGTGGCAGATTCAGAAAAACCGCAACAGCATCTCCTTCCGCGATTGGGTGGAATATGACCTGGAGTACATCAGACGGCAAAGCTTATGGCTGGACCTCAAAATCATTGTCAAGGGCTTCTTTATGGTGCTCTTTGACCGCAGCGGTGAATAAAAGAACGTAAAGGGAGCAGGCGCGCCGCGCCTGCTCCCTTTTACGTGCCTCTTTCGCGCAACGCTTTTTGCTTGACTTTGCGCGTGTGCGGTTGTATACTTGACTTATCATAATATTTACGAGGTTTTCATATGGACAGATCATCCTGGGTTACCATCATTCTGAGCGCCATCGGCGCCGCTATTCTCTTTGCAATTACCAAGTGGTTTTTCGTTCTCTCGGTTGGCATCGGCATCATGATGCTGGTCATCGGACACGAGCTGGTGGAGTATGACGACGATAATTTCCCGAAGATGGCAGCTTCCACCGTCATCTTCTGCCTGATTTCCTGTGTCATCTGCCTCTTTATGCCCGATGCGGCAAGCCGTATTATCTTCTGGCTGCTGGCGAGCTTCAACAACGCAGGCCTTTGTGCCGCGATGTCGGCGCCCGACTATGCCGCCTCCTCTGACCGTGTCTCCGCCCGTTGGGGTGCGGACGACGAAGCACGTTTCACGATGCTGTCCCTCAACAGCGGCAAGAACATCTTCCTGATGATAGTCAATATGGTGATTTTCCTTGCCCTTGCCATTCCCGGCCTTGTGATGCCCACCCTCAGCTTCCTCTGCCTGATTTATCCCGTCGTGCGTATCGTTTTCCTCTTCGTCAAGGGGCGCATCTTCGGTTAATAAAACGAATTTGTAAAGGAGTATCTGATTTATGTTCGGACTTGGAAAAGGAAAAATGAAGCAGGCAAGCCAGACGCTCGGCTCCTGCCTTAGCCGTGTGGACCTGCTGCGCGGCAATTCCTACGATACCTTCGTGGAAAAGGAGTTTTGCAGCTACGTATTCGGTGACCCGTCGGGGGCGCTTCTCAACGCCATCGGCGGAGATTATGAGGGCTCCTTCCTGGTGTCCTACCACGAGCTGGGACGTGTCACGGTTGAGGTCTATTTCTCTACCCGCCGCGGCCTTGAGGTCTACGGATCGCTCGTGCAGGCGCTGCAGCGCTACGCAGGCGGCTGCTCCGGCAGGGACATTACCCGCTACGTGCCCGGGGAGCGCGCCACCACCTTCTCCGTCTGGCAGGACGGCGTATCCGAGGGCAATCTCGCGGCAAACGCAACGCGCCTGCTTGACATCGCGTGCGCGATTCTGAAAAGTCTTTGATAGGAAGGAGCGCTTCCCATGAACGTCAACGAAACCATCCGTCACTGTCAGTCGCTTTCCTTTTACGCCCTGCAGGATTTTGTCGGGCACAATTACATTACGGCATACGACTACTACAAGAACGTCACCAACCCTGACCGTGCCTGCCGCCTGCTCAAGGAGGTCATTTATCTTGCAATCGCCTCTGACGGAATGCTGTATGAGTCCGAGTGGAAGTTTATCGCCAGCTTTGTCGGCGGTATTTCCTATGACGAGGCAATGGCAGAGTGCAGCAACGTGCTGAGCGAGAAAAACAAGCAGGCGCTGCGCGATATTATTAGAAACGCCCCCCGCAACGTGGGCGAGGCGCTCATTTCCATGTGCATCGGCGTGCTTTGCACGGACGGCAGAGTGGAGGGCGAGGAGGTCAATTTCCTGCGCTCCCTGCTGTAAGGCGAAGCCGCGCGGCATCGCCAAAAGCCACAAAAGCGGCACCTGCCCCTGGCAGGTGCCGCTTGTATTTTCCTTCTCTTATGGAGGGGTCAAAGATATCCCCTCAGAGCGTGGGACAAATCCTCCTCCAGGCGGATAAAATCCTGAGCCAGGCGCTTGGAATCCTCGTCGGCGGCAGGATATTGGTTGAGATAGCGGGACAAGCTTTTGATGCCCATATTACAGCCGTCCACCATCAAGCTCGCAATGGTGCTGTCGCGGTTGTCGTACATCATTTTCATGCGCGTTTTCATGTGCGACATTCCCTTGGCAATGGGATTCGGGTTTTTGCCCTCGTCTCCAAAGCGGTGGAGTGCATGCGTGACCTCCTCTCGCAGCTGCTCGTGCTTCTGGCGGCTTTCGCGCAGAATAGCGCGCATGGGCGCATGATGCGCGCGGCCGCGCACGTCGTCCAGGGCGCTGATGCCCATTTTCACCCCTGCGTCACATTCGCGCAAAAGGCGTACGGTATCCTGTTCAATCATTTGACCTCTCCTTTTTCACTTGGTATGCTTTTCCTTTAGTGTGCGCGGGAAGCATTTTTTCTATGCATTGGGGCAAAGATAAAAAATATCCTTGACAACCTCCCCCCAGTTTAGTATAATAGTCAAGCGGACGGTGAATCGGCGTCCGCTGCTTTTCACGGAGAAGTACTCAAGAGGCCGAAGAGGCGCCCCTGCTAAGGGCGTAGGACGCTTATACCGTCGCGAGGGTTCAAATCCCTCCTTCTCCGCCAAAAAGAGCACCCCCATTTTCGGGGGTGCTCTTTTTGCCAGAGAAGTCGGGTGAATGAACCCTCCCCCGCGTTTCGCGGGGGAGGGTTCACATCTTGGGCGTAGGGACGGTCGCCGCTCGCGAGCGACCTCCCAGCCCAAAAGATATTGCCCAACGGGCAATATTCCGACTTCTCCGCCTTCGTACACTCAACATCCCCTCTCTTTTTAACGATCAGTTGAACGGTTGCTCAATCGTTCAACTGTTTTTCTTCGTTGTGTTTGAATCTTTTATCTGCGTCGTTTGGGAGAATAACCTTTTGTGTAGGCGACGCAATTTTGCCCTTGCTTTTTTCCTGAAATGGCGGTACAATATATTTGCTACACAAAACCGAATAAACTTTAGGGAAAATGGTCTTTTCTTTTTTGAGGGGATTTTTTACCCTTTTTTAGGCATACTACTTTTGAGTTTGGTAAAAGCGCAAATTCCAACAGGTAGTATGTCGGATACCATTATCCCGTTTATCTGGTTTTGTGTAGCAGCAATCGGAGTTTGCGTTTTTCGGAGCGTTAACTTCGGTTGACGCTCTTTTTTATTGTCGCTACTGCTACATAGGAGGACTTCAATGGGACTGATTGGTATGATAGGCAAAATGGCTGGCTCAAAGGTTGTTAAAAAGGTAGAGAACGAGCTCGTAAAGAAACAAAACCGCGAGCAGACCAGCAAATACTTCAATTACATAAAGAATAACCTCGCGCGGATTTGCGCCCTGCTGACTAATTTGCGGAACGAGACCCAACTCCTTGTTGACCAAATTTCATCAACGAAGGGTTTAAGAATTCCTTTCAAAGAAAGAGGCGAGATAAAGAAAACCAAGGAAAAAGCGACCAAGAATCTTCAATACCTCTATTTGTCGAGAGATTTCTTTACGGCTTTATCGAAGAACGCAAGCGGCATTGCATTGCAAAATGAGGAGCTTATGTTAGTTTCCAAATTTGCCCCTTTCTTTGATGGTGTTCCCATTCTTGACCTTCGTGACAACGAGGATGATGAATCCCTCCTTGATGAATTAAAATCACTATTTATTTCCACTAAAAAAGACCCGAAGCATTTTGATTTCAAAGAATATTTGTGCCGCTATGAAAAACAGCTTGAAGAATATGCCATACCTGATATGAATGGTGCAATAGAAACCTTCAAAAACACAGTTGCTTCTTTGGAAATCCCTGCTACGGCGGCTGCCTCTGCTACCACTCCTGCCATCGCAGAAACTTCTGAGGAGATTGAATGTCCGAACTGCCATGCAGTATTGGGCGCAAACTCAAAATTCTGCCCCGAATGTGGAACTAAAATAGAAATCAAAAAGCCAACTATATGCGCACAGTGTGGAGAACCTATCGCGGAGAGTGCAAAATTCTGTGCTAATTGCGGTGCAAAAATATAAAAATGACCTCCACTACTCTCTTTCTTCGCGTAGACACCCCCCCTACTCCTATTTTGAGCGTGCATTTTTCCGCAAACCGCAGATTGAAAAGCCGCCTGCGGTGTGCTATAATGAAAGCACAACGAACGCAACATCAAATGAATGGAGGAGCGCAAAACATGTATTGGTACGATTTTGGCAGAAACGACGTCTACGTAGGATGCGGCGGAAGATTCCGCCGCGGTGATTTGAAGACGGTCTCCGACGCAGAAAAGGCGCGCATTGCCGCGTTTTTCTCCGAGCATCTTTTGAAAATCTACGAGGAAAGCACCCGCAGCTATGACAACAGCGACGACGAGCGCGTCACCGACAGCAGCTCCTCCTCCAGCAATTACGTTTACCGCGAGGTCAACACCGAGCGCGATTTGTACGGCGTGGTCATGCAGGGAGATGAAATTACGGGGATTGTGTTCTATATCAAGGACGGCCGCAACGTTTTGTGCAAGGTGTTCAACTTTAACGGCGTGCCCGAGGCCTATATGATGCTTGGCTACTCCGCGTCCCACAGCTCCAGCTACCAAACGGTGGGCCGCGTGATGCTCGTGAAAAAGGGGGAAAACGGTGCCCCCACCGAAGCCCGCGAGGCAAACTTTATCCAGAGCAAGATGTATCCTGAAATCTGACGGCGCGTCAAGCAAACCAACAAAAAAACAAACACACAAACGAATAGGGCTATCTCAATTGCCGTGAGATAGCCCGCTTTTTATTTTGTTTTCCTTGTTTTCTTGGCGCCGCCTTATGGAAGAAGCGCCCAGAAAAAGCTCGCCAAGCTTGCAAGTGCCAAAAGGATTTCAATCGCCCTGCAAAGTTTGTAATGGATGTTAGTGCGCTGCACACAAGCAAAACCGCGCGTCAAAAGAAAGCCCGCAACGAAGAGCACCAGAAATTTGAAAAGTAGTCCCTCCAACGTTTTTGCAAACGCGACCACGCCAAAGCCAAGTGCAATCAAAACAACTGCCAGGATTCCCATAGTCATCTCTCCAAAATGCATTTTTACAAGGATCATTTTACCACAGCTCTTAAGATTTTTCAACAAGCCGTGCAAAACAATCGTTTTTTGTGCAATTTCTTCACAATTTTCGTCATTTCCCTTGACATTGGCATATCCGTTTCCTACAATCAATTTAAATGCGCATTACAAAGCCGCAAAGGGCATGCGAATATTGTTCATACGGAGGGCATTCCCTATGCTTGGAAAAACCGTCACGGTCACCGTTGACAGACCTCTCGGGACCTATCACCCGGAGCACCCGGATATTTTTTACACCGTCAATTACGGCTATCTTTCGGGCGTGCTTGCCCCCGACGGCGAGGAGCAGGACGCCTATATTCTGGGCGTTGACGAGCCCGTCTGCGAGTTTACGGGCAAGGTGATTGCCGTCATTCACCGAATAGACGACGTAGAGGATAAGCTGGTTGTCGCACCTGAAGGCACCACTTTTTCAAGGGAGGAAATCGGGCGGCAGGTGGCGTTCCAGGAGCGGTTTTTCCGCATGGAAATCATTCTGTAACGGGGCGGCGACACAACGAGGATATCAACCAAACGAAGGCATTTATGAAACACAACAAGGTTTTTAGCAATCTCATTGCATTTTCAAGAAAAAACGCCGTCCTGCTGATTGCCATGCTTTCAGCGCTCATCACGGCAATCTTTATTCCCCCCGACAGGCAGTATCTGACTTATTTTGACACCAAAACGCTCGCCTGCCTGTTCTGCACGCTGGCAATTGTTTGCGCGCTCAAGAATATCCGCTTCTTTTACCTTCTGGCGCACAAGGTGGTACAGCTTTTTAAGACTGCAAGAGCGAGCGTGCTGGCGCTCACCTATATCACCTTTATCGGCTCCATGCTGATTGCAAACGATATGGCGCTGCTGACCTTTCTGCCGCTGGGATACCTCGTTCTCAGCACGACGGGAAAGGAAAAATACATGGCATTCACCTTTATTATGCAGAACATCGCGGCAAATTTAGGTGGAATGCTGACCCCCTTCGGCAATCCGCAAAACCTGTACCTGTACACGAAATTCAACATCCCGACGGGCGAGTTTGTGTCAATTATGGCGCTTCCCTTTGCCGTTTCTATTTTGCTCATCACCCTCTGCTGCCTTATTTTTGTCAAGGCGGAGCCGCTTCAAATCAAGGAGGAGGCAGTCGGACTCAGCCCCGTCAGATGCGTGATTTACCTGCTCCTTTTTGCGCTTTCCATCATCATTGTCTTTCGCGTGATTCCGTATTGGATCGGGCTGATTGTCATTTTTGCGGCGCTGCTGATCATGGATAGAAAAGCGCTCGGGGCGGTGGATTATCCGCTTCTCTTCACGTTCGTTTTCTTCTTCATTTTTTCGGGAAATATGGCAAGGATAGAGGGGGTGCGGCATCTCTTTTCCATGCTGCTTGAGAGGGACACCCTGCTCGTCAGCGTTCTCAGCTGTCAGGGCATCAGCAACGTCCCCTCCGCTATTCTTCTGTCGCAATTTACAAGCAACTATCGGGAATTGCTGTTAGGGGTCAATATCGGTGGAACGGGCACGCTGATTGCTTCGCTCGCAAGCTTAATTACCTTCCGCGAATACGTCAGGCACAATCCCGGACGCGGCGGCTATTATATCGCCGTGTTTTCTGCCTTCAAGTTTGCATTCTTAATCTCCCTCACCCTCCTGATGATGCTCGTTCGGGCTTGAACGTACAGCCATCACACAGATAAGGCGGCGTTTCTATCCATAAAAGCACAGCAAGAGCAAGGAATCCTCCTTGCTCTTGCTTTTTTCGTTGTTGGCGGAGCGCGATGCCGCGTTTTGCGCTTACAGGGCGATCGTGGT
>JAFQJX010000093.1 GCA_017397205.1 Clostridia bacterium
CGGGAGGCGTTGGGTCTTGTCGGCATGGATACCACGCCGTTTGCCGTAAGCTCCCGCTGTGTGATTTCTTGTAAACTCATAAATCCTCCTTTTCATCTCTCTCATGCCACCAAAGAGGATTGTCTTTTGCCTTATGCAAGCAAGGCAGGAAACAGGTCGGCGACGGGCCTGCCAAGCGCCTGTGCCAGCTTCATCATTGTGCGACCGTCGGGGATATGGGAGCCCCGCTCCACACGGTTGACCGTGACGCGGCTGAGCCCTGCCAGCTTGGCAAGTGCCTCCTGACTGATGCACCGTTCGGCTCGCAGGACACGCAGTCTGTTTTCCATAGTTTCTCCTTTCTTTTTGTTCCCGTTGTATATATTTTACACCATTTTGGGAATTTGTCAATTATATACAACACATAATTTTTCAAAACAACTTGACGAAATGTTGTATATGTTTTACAATAGAGGTGTATTTGTTTGACAAAATCTTAGCGCGGCGCTTTGGTCCCCCCCTGACGGGGATTGACCTGCTACGCGCCGTAAAGGTTAGGAGTCCCTATGAACGGAACAAGACTTTTGGGTATCTACGTGCGACAGCTACGCACGGAACGCGGCTATTCCCTGCGCGAGATGGGGGAAATTGCCGACCTCAGTCACACGCAGATTGATATCATTGAAAAGGGCTACGACCCTCGCACGGGGCGCCGTGCCAACACCACGGTGGAGACCCTGCAAAAGCTATCCCGTGCGCTTGGCGTACCCTTTGACCGCTTTGTGGACTGCCTGGAAGGGCGCGCGAGCGTGACGCTGACCCGTCCATACGAGGATTGGTACCCCGACGAGCGCGAGGATTGGGAAATGGCTGACGGCGAGGAGAGAGAGCATCTGCGCCTGCGTTACGGCGGCGCCAAGGTCGTCTTTGCCCCCGAGGAGGAGGTTTCCCTGAAAAGCGCCCTCTTTGGTGCGGATTTTCAGCCCACCGACGAGGAGTGGAGCATGATTTGCCGCATGGTTGACTACATCAAGTCCCAGCGCGGAGGGCGCAAATGAGCAACAAAACCGCAGGAGAGTACAGCTTCCGCGCCCTTTTGCCTGTCATTCTGACGCTCGCCTGGCCCACCATGCTGGACCAGCTGCTGCAAACGGCGGTGCAATACATTGACACCGCGATGGTCGGCTCCCTCGGCACCGCGGCAACGGCAGCGGTCGGCTCCACGACCACGGTCAACTGGCTGGTCGGCAGTACGGTATCTGCCATTGGCGTTGGCTTTCTCGCATACATATCGCAGGCACGGGGGGCGGGGCTTAACGAAAAGGCAAGACAGGCGTCCGCACAGGCGGTGCTTGCCGTCCTCACCGTTGGCATTCTCTTTACCGCCGTGACGCTGTCGCTTGCAGGCGTCATTCCGCGCCTGATGCAGGTGGAGGGAGAGATTGCAAAGGACGCCTCGCTTTACTTTTTCATTCTCTACACCCCCATGCTTGCGCGTACCGCCTCTATCATTTTCGGCACGGTTTTGCGCGCGGCGGGAGATACCAAAACCCCCATGCTGGTGGGCCTTGCCGTCAACACCACAAACGTCGTGCTGAACTTCCTTCTGATTTATCCCACGCGCATCTGGCAGGTGGGCAGGTGGGAGATATTCCTGCCCGGGGCGGGGCTTGGTGTGATGGGCGCCGCTGCTGCAAGTGCTATTGCCTTTGCCGTTGGCGGATGCCTGATCACCGTGGCGCTCTGGCGGCACCCCGAGGTGTCCCCGAGGGGACAGTCCCTGCGCCCGAACAGAGAGGTGCTGCTTCCCTGCCTGCGCGTGGCGGCGCCCAACGCGCTCCAGCGCTTCGGTACCTCGCTTGGCTACGTGGTGTTTGCCGCTACGGTCAATTCCCTCGGTCCGATTGCCACCGCCGCCCACACGATTGCCAACACGGTGGAGAGTGCCTTTTACGTCCCCGGCTACGGCATGCAGACAGCCGCCGCGACCCTGGCAGGAAACGCCCTTGGCGCAGGGGATACCAAGCGCCTGCGCGCGCTTGCGCGCACCGTGATTGCGGTGGAGGTGACGCTCATGGCGGTGTCGGGAGGGCTGCTCTTTTTGCTTGCCCCCCGTGCGATGCTGCTCTTTTCAAAGGATGCCGCCGTCATTCTCCTCGGTGCCACCGTGCTTCGTATGGTGGCGCTGTCCGAGCCGTTTTACGGCGTTTCCATCGTCGTGGAGGGCATGATGCAGGGCATGGGAAGAACGGTCATGCCGCTTGTCACCAACCTGATTGGAATGTGGGCTATCCGCATCGTCGGCACCCTCCTGTGTACGCAGCTCTGGCATATGGGGCTGGTTTCCGCCTGGGCGTGCATGATTCTGCACAACCTCATGCTGTTCTTTACCTTTACCCCCTATTTCCTGCTCCGCCTGCGGCGCATACGCCGCAGTGAGGGTGCGGTGCGTGAGCAAACAGCATAAAAACGAATTACAAAAGCACGCGACGGTGTCGCGTGCTTTTTGGTTGCCTTGTACCTTTCTTATTTCGGCTGAATACCCGAGCGACGCAGGTCGCGGTCATAGCCGGGGTTATAGGCGTAATAGTTTTTGCTGTCCAGGTCGTCAATGGTGTGACGGAGCGCCTCGCCGAAGCGCTGATAGTGGACGATTTCGCGCTGGCGCAGGAACTTAATGACGTCGCGCACATCGGGGTCATCCACGAGCCGCAGAATGTTATCGTAGGTCACGCGCGCCTTCTGCTCGGCGGCGAGGTCCTCGTTGAGGTCGGCAATCGGGTCGCCCTTGACCTGCAAATACGCGGCGGTAAACGGCTCGCCCGAGGCGGAGGCGGGATAGGTGCCCACCGTGTGGTCCACGAAGTATTTATCAAGGCCGCCCGCCTTGATTTGCTCGGGGGTGAGATTACGGGTCAGCTGATGGACGATGGCGGCAATCATCTCCGCGTGCCCCATCTCCTCCGTGCCGACGTCGGTGAGAATGCCCACCGCCTTTTTGTTGGGCATGGACTGCCGCTGTGTCAGGTATCGCGTTGCCGCAGACAGCTCGCCGTCGGGTCCACCCAGCTGTGTGATGATGATAGAAGCCGCGCGGGCGTCGGGATTTTTAATCCTGACGGGGTACTGTAATTTCTTTTCATAAATCCACATGCTTTATTCCTCCTCTACCATACCGGGGTTTTCTCCGTTGTTCGGGAAGGTGACCTCCCAGGGCCAGGGTCCCTCCACCCACAGCCATCTGCCGTTCGTGTTTGCCGCGGTGCCGCCACCGACGGACAGGGGGCCGTATTTCTCCTCGTACTCCCGCTTTGCCGCTTCATAGGCGGTGGAAACCTTGTTATAGTATCTGGCTGCCGCCGTGCTGTCGGGGTGTCCGTCCAGATACAAAAGCGCCTCCTGCATCGCAAAGGAAAGCGCCTGAAGATGATTCATGGCGTTTGCCATCTGTCTGTCACCGCTTCGCATTCTGGTCCCCCATTTTCTCCCCTAAAAAGGGTTTGTCAAGCTCCCGAAACAGGGTGCCTGCGTGCATTCCCTCGTGCTCGCCGTACAGGGCGCGCCAATATTGCTTGGGCACGTACGCCATGGCAAGCGAAAGAGGACCGCAAAGCCCTGTGTCCATGTCGGAGGGAGCGCAGGGAGGGTTGTTCTCCTCCGTCACGCCGCCGATGGCGCCGTTGTTGTTTTCTGTGTTCATCCTATTCTCCTTGTTTTTTGGCATAAGCTGCCTGATATCAGTATATGAACGAGCGGAAAATCCGGCATTATTTCTCGCGCATCCCCTGCCTTTCATTTTTTGGCACGAAAGGTGCAAAAAAACAGTTCCCTTTGCGCGATTTATGTGGTATAATGGGGTTGAAAAGTAAGGAGGTGCCCAGGCATGGACACGACGAGAATCCTTGAAAAATTAGATGAATATCTCGGTAAAAACGATTACCTCGCGGCTGAGCGGCATCTCTTGTATTGGCTCAGGGAATGCCTGCTCACACACGACGACCGCACCGCCCTGCTCATGCGCAACGAGCTGATGGGGCTTTACCGCAAGCAGGGGATGCAGGAGCCGGCACTCCGAGAGGTGCAGGACGCGCTTGCACTCGTTTCCTCCCTCGGTCTTGCTGACACCGTCAGTGGGGCGACCACCTATCTCAACTGTGCCACGGTATACAAGGCGTTTGACAGGTGGGAGGACTCCCTGCCCCTTTACGAGCGGGCACGCCTGATCTATGAGCGTGACTTGCCCGCAGGGGACGAGCGCTTTGGCGGGCTTTACAACAATATGGCGCTGGCGCTTGTGGATGCGGAGCGCTACGACGAGGCAAACGACCTCTACGCACGCGCCATTTCCGTCATGGAGGCATCTCCTGACGGCGGTCCGGAGGTGGCGATCACCCTGCTCAACATGGCAGATGCGCTGGAGGCGCAATACGGCATCCTGGAGCGCGAGGAGGAGCTTGAGGAGCTCTTGGAACGGGCAAAGCACCTCCTTGACAGTCACCCCACGCGCGACGGCTACTACGCCTTCGTGTGCGAGAAATGTGCCCCGATTTTCGGCTACCACGGCGACCCCGATTATATGGAGGAGCTTTGCGAGAGGGCAAGGAGCATTTATGAAGGGACTTGAGATTTGCAAGGCGTACTACGAGGCGTACGGCAAGCCCATGCTGGAGGCGTCCTTTCCGCATCTGCTTCCCCATCTGGCGGTGGGTCTGGTGGGAAGCGGCTCCGAGTGCTTTGGCTATGACGACGAGCTGTCGCGTGACCACGATTTTGAGCCCTGCTTCTGCATGTTTTTGCCCGACGAGGACGTCATTGACCGACACGAGGCGTTTGCCCTGGAGCGTGCCTACGCCAAGCTGCCAAAGGAATATATGGGGCTGACACGCGCGCCCCTTTCCCCTGTCGGGGGAAACCGACACGGGGTGCTTCGCCTCTCTGACTTTCTTGCGGATAAAACGGGCACGCCCGACGGCCGCCTCACGGTGCAGGATTGGTTTTCCGTGCCTGAAACGGCGCTTGCGGAGGCAGTCAACGGCGAGTTGTTCTGGGACGGCGACGGGCGCTTTACCGCCGTGCGGACCTCGCTTGCCTTTCTGCCCGAGGACGTGCGCCTGAAAAAGCTGGCGGGCAACCTGCTTCTCATGGGGCAGGCAGGGCAATACAACTATACAAGGTGCGTCCGCCGCGGGGAAGGCGCCGCCGCACAGCTCGCGGTCTTTGAGTTTGTCAGGCACGCCATGAACGCCGTCTTTCTCTTAAACCGCACCTATCTGCTCTATTACAAATGGTGCTTCCGACGGCTCAGGGAATTGCCCCTGCTCTCCTCGCTTGCGTCCCCCATGGAGCGCCTGATGACCACCCCCAACCACCCTCTTGCCGCAGACGAAAAGGCGGCACTCATGGAGCAAGTCTTCGGCGAAATTGTCGCCGAGGTAAAGCGTCAGGGGCTCAGCGACTACGCGGGCGAGGAGGCGGAGGGACACGCCTATGCCGTCAACGGAAAAATCCGTGATATCGCGGTGAGAAATCGGCATATTCTATACGGAGTTTAACAAAAAACATAAAACAGAAAGGATACATCTATGGAACAGAAATTCTTTATCTGCCGCCACTGCGGCAACATCCTCGCAATCGTCAAGGAATCGGGTGCGCCCGTTTCCTGCTGCGGAGAGCACATGTCTGCCCTCATTCCCGGCACGACGGACGCCTCTCTTGAAAAGCACGTGCCCGTCTGGCACATGGAGGGAAATCGCGTGATTGTGAGTGTCGGCAGCGTCGCGCACCCCATGGCACCCGAGCACTACATTGAGTGGGTTTCCCTGCAAACCAAGGCAGGCAACCAGAGAAAGGCGCTTGTCCCCGGCGGCGAGCCCACCGTCTGCTTCACCGTCTGCGAGGGCGACGAGGTAGAGGCGGTATACGCCTATTGCAACCTCCACGGTCTGTGGCGCGCGTAAGCGCTCCGCACCAAAAAAGAAAAAGGAACAGACTCCGTGTCTGTTCCTTTTTAGTTTCCTTTGCCGCTCGCTTTATTCGTCCTTGGAGAGCTTCTTTTTCTGCCAGGAGCGCTTTTTGCAAACGGGGCAACGCAGATATCTCGTCCTGCCGAGATGGGCAGAGATAAAGACGTTCTTGTACTGAGGCACGTAGCGGTGGTGGCACCTTGCACATTCGTAATACCCTGCCGATTGCTCAATTTTAATCATAAAGGGCACCGCCACAACAAGCGGGGCAACACCAATGCCGACGAGCGTCAAACGAAGCCACTCCTGCATCGGCACGTACGCGGCAATCGCCGCCAACGCAAGCAGCACGCCGATGCAAACGAAGCTCATCACCGTTTCCAGGCGCAACAGACGCCTGTCTGCCTCTTGCTTTTGCTCCACCAGCCCAAGCAGATTTTGTTCCATTTCTCTGTCGTAACGTTCCACTGTCACTACCTCCCCACAAAGTAAATCGTTGACTGTAATTTCAAGAATTTGGCACAGGTCCAGCATCAGGGAGGCGTCGGGCATTGCCCTGCCCGTTTCCCATTTGGAGACAGCCCTGTCCGTGATGCCGAGGCGCTCTGCAAGCTGAAGCTGTGTCAGCCCTGCCGCTTTTCTGCGCGCGGCAATAAAGGTGCCGATTTTTATCTGGTCCATATGCGTCCTCCTTCATCTACAGGATAGTGTGGTAAAAAAGAAAAGTCAACATACCGTTGGTTGAGTTTGCTTTTTTACGCTTTTTTTGCGTGGGGTGGCTGCCAGGAGAGCCCAAAATACGCGGCAACGCGCTGTGCTACGTGATAAAAGCCCCGCAAGGTGCCGAGGTTGTCGGGAGAAACCCTTTTGCCGTAAACGAGAAGCGGTACGTACTCCCGCGTGTGGTCGGTGGTGGCGGCAAAGGTGGGGTCACAGCCGTGGTCTGCCGTCAGAATCAGCAGGTCGTCCTCCCGCATTGCCGCCACGAGGTCAGGCAGACGCGCGTCCAGCTCATTGAGCGCCCGTGCGTAGCCCACGGGGTCACGGCGGTGCCCGAATTTCATATCAAAATCCACCAGATTGACAAAGCAAAGCCCCTCAAAATCGCGCTCTGCAAGCGCGAGAGCTTTTTCAATCCCCTCCGCGTTGGAGTGGGTAGGGTGGGACTCCCCAATGCCGCACCCCGCAAAGATATCCGAGATTTTTCCAACGGAAATAACCTGCTTTCCTACCGCCGTGAGCGCGTCAAGGAGGGTCGGTGCGGGCGGCTCCAGGGAAAAATCGCGCCTGTTTGCCGTGCGGACGAAGGCACCCGCCCCTCCGACAAAGGGTCGGGCAATCACGCGCCCGACGGCGTGCTCCCCCGTCAGGATACGGCGCGCCGTGCGACACCATTCGTACAGCGTTTCAAGGGGAACCGTCTCCTCGTGCGCGGCAATCTGGAACACGCTGTCGGCGGAGGTGTAAACGATGGGACACCCCGTCTTAAGATGCGCCTCTCCGTAATCGGCAATCACCTGAGTGCCCGAATAGGGCTTGTTGCAAAGCACGCCCCGTCCGATTGCCTCCTCAAAGGCGGAAAGCACCTCCTGCGGAAAGCCGTCGGGATAGGTGGGCATGGGGCGCTCTGACACCAGCCCCGCTATCTCCCAATGCCCAACGGTCGTATCCTTTCCGCGGGAAACCTCCTCCATGCGCCCGTGGGCAAAGGTGGGGTGGGCGGTGCGCTCAACACAGCTGACGCCGTCAATATTACCAAGCCCCGCCTCCAAAAGATGCGGCACCGAAAGCACCCCCGTCCCCGCAAGGGACGCCAGCGTATTGGCGCCCGCATCTCCAAACGCAGCCGCGTCAGGGGCGGCGCCGATGCCAAAGCTATCCAGCACGACAAGAAATACTCGCTTCATCTTTTCATCTCCTTGCTTTCTTAGTTCATTGTACCACAGTTTTGTCCGCTTGAAAAGAGTTTGTTTTCCGTTTGCATAAACAAGCGCGCATGGGAAATAATGGCTATCAGAAAGGAGTGCCTATGGAAAGCGTTTGGAAAAAGGAGGTCCCCCCGTTTGCCCACGGGCAGGAGGGGGCGCTCCCACGCCGCACAGAGGTGGCAATCGTGGGGGGAGGGCTTGTCGGCGTGCTGACCGCCCTGTATCTTAAGGAAAACGGCATTGACTCTGTCGTGCTGGAGGCAGGAGAGGCACCGGGGGTCGGGCAAAGCGGACGGACCACGGGAAAAATCACCTGCCAGCACGGTCTGAAATACGCCGCGTTGATACGGGACAAGGGGGAGAGTGCCGCACGCACCTGGGCGTCTGCCTGTCAGGGTGCGATTCACGCCTACGAGGGAATTGTCGGGCGGCTGGGCCTTTCTTGTGACCTTGAAATGCTGCCTGCCCTGCTCTACACGCAGAAAAACGACGGGGCGCTTGAGCGCGAGGCGTCAGCCGCACGGCGCTGCGGCATTGCGGCGGAGCTCAGGCGGCGCACCGACCTGCCCTTTGACGTATCCCTTGCCCTTTCCTATCCGCGGCAGGCACAGCTTCAGCCCTACAAATTTCTTCTGGGCGTGGCAAGTCGGGTCAGAGTCTTTTGCGGCGTGCGCGTCACCGCCATCAAGGGGCGGCACCTCCTGACCGAGGAGGGGGACGAGATAGAAGCACAGCGCGTGGTGCTTGCCTGTCACTATCCCATTGGGCTTCTGCCCTCCACGGTCTTTACCCGACTCTGGCAAAGCACCTCCTACGTCCTGGCGCTCGGCGGTGTCAGGCCCCTTGCGGGAATGTATTACGGCATTGACAGGGACGGTCTTTCCCTGCGTTCTCACGGCTCCACCCTGTTGCTCACAGGAATGTCCCACCGCACGGGCGAGGAGCATCCCCCCGCGTTTGAAGCGCTGGAGGGGCGCGCACGGGAGTATTTCCCCGAGGGACACGTCGTGACGAGATGGGCGGCACAGGACTGCATGAGCGAGGACGGGCTTCCCCTCGTCGGTCCCGCCTCTCCCCTCACGCCGCACCACTATATTGCAACGGGCTTTTCCAAATGGGGCATGACGGGCGCCATGCTTGCGGCACAAATGATTGCGGGCGATATCGTGGGAGCACCGCATTTTGCGGCTCCTCTCTGTTCCCCTGCCCGCTTTACACTGTCGCGCCTCCGTGCCACGGCAAGGCAAGTCGGGGAAACTGCACGCGGCTGGGGGAGGCGCCTGTTTGAGGTTCCTGCCGAGCTTTCACACGAGCTTGCCCCGGGAGAGGGCGAGATTGCCCTCTCGGGCGGCATCAAGGTGGCTCATTCAAGGGACGAACAGGGGGAGGAGCACATTCTGCGCCCCTACTGCACGCACATGGGCTGTCAAGTGAATTACAACCCCGATACGCTTTCCTGGGACTGCCCCTGCCACGGCTCCCGCTTTTCAGAGGAGGGCAAGGTGCTGGACGCGCCTGCCACCAAGCCGCTTTCCAAAAAACCGACCGCACAAGGAGATACGCCATGAAACGGCTATTCGTCATCTTTACTTTGCTCGCCATCTTATCAACCGCACTTGCCCTGCCCGCGAGCGGGGCGCTTTCCGGTGCCATGGAGCACCTCGCCCAGGACGCGGTGCTTGTCAAAACCGCCCGTATGGGAGAGAGCATTTCCTTTTGTGACGCCGACTTCCGTCGGGCGCTTGGCGTCACCTCCTATCCTGATATTACCCTCCTGACTCTGCCCGACCCGCGTGAGGGCACCCTCAAGCTGGGGGGCTTGCGCGTCAGCCAGGGGCAGACCGTCAAGCGCGAGCAGATTTCCCTGCTTTCCTTTACCCCCGCCACCCACCTGACCGAAGAGGGCTCCTTTACCTTTCAGGCAGGCAACCTTTGTGGCGGTGCGCCCATTTCCTGCTCTCTCATTTTTACCGAGCGCACCAACAGCGCCCCCACCTCCTTTGACGGAGAGGAGCCGTGTTTTTCCTTTGCTGCACGAAAAAACGTATCGGCGTTCGGCACTCTTTCCGCCTATGACCCCGAGGGGGATGCGCTCACCTACCTGATTATTTCCTACCCGAAAAAGGGCTCCCTCGTGCTGACGGACAAGACGGCAGGTGCCTTCCGCTACACGCCGCGCGTTTCCTTTGAGGGCACGGACAGCTTTACCTTCGTGGTGCGCGATTCCCTCGGCGCGTATTCCGCGCCCTCCCGCGTGACGCTCAGGATTGAGGGCGGAGAAATTGATGCAGACCCGGAGGGGCTTCCCTCCTCTCACCTCGAGGCGCAGGAGGACTACCTTGTCGCGTGCGGCATTCTTCCGAGCGGCGAGGGGGAGGCGCTTACCAAGGGGGAGTTCCTTGC
>JAFQJX010000013.1 GCA_017397205.1 Clostridia bacterium
CAATTCCGCCGTTTGCAAACAGCGTATCTCCGCAAAGGAGCACATCACCCCAGGACAGGCATATCCCTCCCGCCGTGTGTCCCGGCACGGATAAAACGGTAATTTTTTCCTCTCCGAGAGAGATCGTATCTCCATCAAAAAGCAATCTGTCCGGCGGCGCAAATGACATCGCCTCGTCAAGCAATGCAAGAGAGCAATTCAGGTGGGGGTCCGAGAGCGCCGCTGCATCTCCCTTTCCAATGAAAACGGGGACACCCGCACTCTGCCACTCTGCCAGGGCGAGCATATGGTCAAAGTGTCCGTGGGTCAGTATGATGGCGGACACGGAGAGTGCCTTGCCGTACATTTGGGAAAGCCGTTCCCCTGAAACGCAAGGGTCAACCAACACCGCACACTCCCTCTTATCGTCAAGGACCAGATAGGAGTTGCTTGCCCAGCCACTCTTAGATATCGTATATAATTTCATTTTTCACCTCATATAGAAGAATTATATCATAGATTTAAACTTTTGTCTATGCCCCCTGCAAGTTTTCTTTGCTTTCACCACCGCAAGGCACGGGCATAAAATAGTAATATAGCAAACTATCAGGAGGTGGCGCATTGCACACCGACATTATTCTAATCGGCTCAATCACCTATGCGCTCAAGGCAAGGAATGCGCTCGCAGAGGCGGGCATTCGCGCGCGTGTGCGCAAGCTGGAGCAAACCAACCGCCGCGGATGCTCCTACGGGCTGGAATTGCCCCCCGACGTCCTGTTGACGGTGGCGTCTGTTTTGCGGCCCTTGAACATTGACTACGAGATGTACAAATCATGATTTATTTGGACAATGCAGCGACCTCCTTCCCCAAGCCCCAGGAGGTGGTGCAGGCGGTGCTGCGTGCCTTTGACGAAATCGGAGGCAACCCCGGGCGTAGCGGTCACCGTCTTTCCCTTGCCGCGGCAGAGGCGGTCTATGACGCCCGCGTGACGGTGGCACGGCATATCGGGGCAACGGATGAAACGCATATCGTCTTTTTTCCAAACGCCACCCATGCCATCAATACCGTTTTGCGTGCCAGAGTGCGCCCGGGAAACCACATTCTGATAAGCGACCTGGAGCACAATTCCGTCCGCAGACCCGTTTTGCATCTTGGAAAGGAGGGGCACTACACCACCTACTCCATTTTCTCGCACAAGGGCGACGTGCTGGAGAATATCAGGCGTGAAATCCGCCCCAACACCGCCATTCTCATTTGTACGCACGTTTCTAACGTGTTCGGCACCACTCTGCCAATTGAGGAAATTGGCGCGTTATGCCGTGAAAAGGGTATTTTCTTTATCGTGGATGCCTCTCAAAGCATGGGGCACCGTGCGCTCGACGTTGAGCGCATAGATTGCGACGCACTTTGTGCCCCCGGGCACAAGGGACTGCTTGGAATGCAGGGGTCAGGGTTTCTCTACGTCAGAGGAGCCGACGGATTGATTGATACCTATCAGGGCGGCAGCGGCTCCAATTCCATGTCACCCTATATGCCTGAGGAGCTTCCCGACAAGCTGGAGCCGGGGACCCTCTCCACCCCCGCCATTCTTTCGCTTGCGGCAGGTATCAGGTGGATTGAGGAGCACGGGCTTGACGAAATTGAAGCCAAGGAACAGGAGCTCAGCCGTCGCTACCACGAGCGGCTTGGAAACATGAAGGGAGTTACGCTCCTCTCCATCCCACAAAACGGTATCATTGCCTTTCGCGTAGACGGAATGACGAGCGAGGAAGTTGCGGCGCAGCTTGACCGAGCCGCTATTTGCGTCCGCGGCGGCTATCATTGTGCCCCGCTCGCGCATCAGGCGCGAGGGACGCTTGACGGGGGCGTTGTCCGTCTTTCCTGCGGCGTGTTCAATTCCCTCGGCGAGGTAGAGGTGTTTTCGCACCATATGGAGCAGCTGATAAAAAATAAGAGGTAGCGGCGCTACCTCTTATTTGATTTCAATCTCCCTGTGTGCTCCGTTGG
>JAFQJX010000094.1 GCA_017397205.1 Clostridia bacterium
AAAAGCAAGCGGCACCCCGCGCGGGGTGCCGCTTGCTTTTTTTTCGCGCCTCTTGGGTCCGCCCTGCCTTTTCCTTTTGCATACGGAACGGGGCGTGGCGTTCCCTGTTATTTATGCTATTTTTTGTGTATTTTCCCTTGCTTTTTCTTATGCTTCGTGCTACAATGAGGTATCACCTACATAGGAGCTTCTACCATGAGAGAAATTAACGAAACACGCAGCCAACAGCAAATTATTGCTGATACCAAGCCCCTGCTTTCCTTTGACGCGGAGAGCGACTACCTGCCCTGGCGGGAGCAAATCAAGGAAAAGCTCTTTGAAACGCTTGGGCTGAACGTCATTGCTGAAAACGCCTGTCCTCTTGAAATTGAGATTGAGGAGGACGTGGAGATGGAGGACCATCGCCGCATCCGCTTCGTCTTTGAGAGCGAGCACCACGTGTTCGTGCCCTGCTATCTTCTGATTCCGAACACGGGCAAGGAAAAGTATCCCGTTGCCATCACCCTGCAGGGTCATTCCTCCGGCTTCCATAACTCCGTCGGTATCAAGAAGTTCCTCCCCCGCGACGAAAACTATCAGCCCCGCGGCTGCTTCGGTCTGCAGGCGGTGCGCGAGGGATATATCTCCCTCAGCATTGAGCAGAGAGGTCTTGGCGAGAGAACCTGCCAGTTCCCCAAATTCTCCTGCGGCTTCCACGCGCAAAGCGCTATGATGATGGGCAGAAGTCTTGTGGGCGAGCGCGTATGGGATATTATGCGCGCCATTGACCTGCTCTCCCGCTTCCCCCAGTGCGATACGGGCAAGATTCTTATCACGGGCAACTCGGGCGGCGGCACCGCCTCCTACTACGCTGCCTGCTGTGACGAGCGCATCGGGCTCTCCGTCCCCAGCTGTGCCTTCTGCTCCTATCAGACGTCCCTGTTCCACGTGCTTCACTGCGGCTGTAACTTCATCCCCGGTGCCTACCGCTACTATGAGATGGAGGACCTTGCCTGCCTGATCGCCCCCCGCCGTCTCGCCGTCGTTGCAGGAGAAAAGGACGAAATCTTCCCGATCGAGGGTGTCAGGCGCTCCTTTGCAACGGCAAAGGCAATTTATGAAAAGGCGGGTGCCGCCGACAACTGCTCCCTGACCGTCACCCCCCGCGAGCACCGCTGGTGCGAGGAAATCGTCTGGGGCGTTGTCCGCGAGGAGGCAGCCAAGCTCGGCTGGATTTGACCTGATCGCCGGCATCGGCTTCCCCCTACAAGCAAGCTGCTTCCGTTGCAATCAATAAGAAAAACGGGCATCTGCCCGTTTTTCTTTTGCGTTTTTTCTTTTGCATTTTTGAGATTTTTGCGTTTTTTCGTTTCTTTTGCGCTTTTCAGAGAGAATTATGCATTGCCCGTTTCCTGAAGCCCGCCGTACAGGGTGCTTTCCTGAGAGGTGGGGACGGGCAGCTCGGGGAAAATGCAACGGAAAAGCTCGCTTGCAAACAGCTCGTGCATTTCTCTTGTGGGGTGGTTGATATGGTTGGCGAGCAGCGCGGTGGTGTCCCGGGTCTTGCTCATCTCCTTCCACACGGCATAGCAGTCGCACACCGTCACGCCAAGCTCACGCGCAAGCGCCCTTGCGCTCTCTACGTACAGGTCCATCTTGCCCTCGTTCTGGTAACGGGCGGTGAGGGTGGCATATTCAAGGAGTTGCGGCGTTTTTCTTTCCACCTCGGGGCTGACGTAGGTATTCAGCATATTCTGCGTCATGAAAATGACCTCAACGCCTGCCTCCTTACAACGGGTGAAAATGGTGCGCAAGCTCTCCAGGTAGACCTCCAGGGGACCGTTGACGTCATTGAGCCCAAAGGCGACGATTGCCAGGTCAGGGTGGTAGCGCAAAAGCTGCGTTTCAATACGCAAAACGGATTCCTTCGCGGTTGTGCCGCCAATCCCCGAATTGATGACGTTGACGGGAACGTAGGACCTCACCGCATTGATTTTCTTGCGAAGCAGATTCCAGTAGACGGCATCATAATCAAGCTCCCCCTTTGCAAAGGCACCGTGCGTGACGCTGTCGCCAAACACCACGATGGTAATGGCGCCGTGCTCTCTCAGACCGTTTCCGTCCATCATCAGCTTTTCACGTATATTCATTGGCTGTTTCCTTTCGCAGCTTGTTCGATAGCTCCATTATAATGAAAGCGGCAGCTTTTTGCAATAGTTTTTTGCACGCGCCCTCCCCTTTGCTGTGGCGGCAGTTGACAAGCCCCCTTTTTTGCGGTATCATACTTATAATAAATACCGCCTGCGCGAGACGGCAGGCGCTTTGTGCGAGGCACTATGAAGGAAAAGAACATATTTATCAGCTACGGACACGGCGTGCACGATACGGCGGTCAGGCGGCTTGCAGAGGACCTGAGGGGCTTTGGCTTTCAGGTCTTTTTGGACGTGGACTACCTCAAAAAGGGCGACTGGGAGGACATCATTGACCAGCATATTCTCGCCTGCAAGTATTTTCTCTTTATGGTATCCGCCCGCTCCGTCTCCCGTGACGGCTACTGCCTGAACGAGCTTTGCCGCGCAGGCGAGGGCAGCGCGGAGATTATCCCCATCAAGCTGGACGAATCCATGCTTCCCCTCAGCATCAACAAGCACCAGCGCCTCTCCCTGATTCCCTGCATCGCGCCTGACGGCTCGGTGATTGAAGCCACCTACAAAAACTTCCTCATCGGGCTGGTGGATATCCTGTCAGGAAACGTAAAGCTTGGCTTTTCCGATGCGGATTCACGGCTCCGCGCTGCCCTGAAGCCCGTTTCCTCCAAGGAGCTGACCTACCGCTACTACGCCACCTTCTGCGGACGCCGCGCGGTGTTCGAGGAGATTGAAGCGTTCCTCGGGAGCAACAAGAGCATCTTCTGGCTGAACGCCTCCCCCGGCGCGGGCAAGACGGCAATCTCCAGCATGCTGACCTGGCGGTATCCCTCCTCGGTCGGCGCCTTCCATTTCTGCAAATTCAACAACTCTGACCGCGCCAACCCCAAGGTCATTTTTGCCTCCCTTGCCTATCAGCTGTCCGAGGTGCTTCCTGCCTACAAGGAAAAGCTCATGTCCCTTGTGGACCTGGACTCCCTCTACGATAAGAACTGCTCCCGTATTTTTGAGTATCTGTTCATCGAGCAGATGGACGGCGTTGACCCGGGAAAGCCCATGATGCTCATTATTGACGCGCTGGACGAATGCTCCTGGCGCGGAAGCAACGAGATTTGCACCATTCTTCAGCGGTCGCGGGAAAACATCCCCTCCTGGATGAAGTTTATTCTGACCAGCCGCAACGAGGCGGTCATCCGCCGCACCCTGCTCCCCATTGCACACACCTACACGCTGGACGGCGCACAAACCGAGGACGATTTGCGTGAGTTTTACCGCAAGCAGTTCCCCGAGGCAAGCGACGAGCGCATTGAGGTGCTGCTCACCAAATCGGAGGGCTCGTTTCTCTACGCCACCGAAATCGTCAAGCAGATTGAGGAGCAGCATATGTCCCTTGACGATATCAATTTCTTCCCGATCGGTATTTACGGCTTTTACAACGACTGCTTCTCCCGCATTTTTGACGGCGACAGCGAGGGGGACCTCGTTTACAGCACCGTCAAGCCGCTTCTGGAATTTCTCTGCATTGAGCAGGAGCCGACGGAGGTGGAGTTCCTTGAGGATTTCCTAAATTGGGACGAATACGAGCTAAAAAACGTACTCAGCCGCCTGAGCGGCTTCTTCCCCATCAAAAACGGCTTTGTGGAGCCGCTGCACAAATCCCTGATTGACTGGCTGACGACGGACGACGTTTCGCAGGGCTTCTATATCAGCCGCAAAAACGGCTACAAGCGCCTGCACGCATACATAGAGGAGGTATATTCCTCGGGGGTATGGCAGCAAAATAAATACGTGCTGAAATATTTTGGCTCGGTGCTGCTCGAGCTGAAGCAATACGCGCGCCTTGCCGAAATCCTTGCGGACGTTTCGCTCGTCACGCGCATCATTGATTTCTTTTTGTTTGACTCGGGTTTGGAGCATTACCTCCACCTGCTGGAGGCGCTCCGCGACAACGCGAGGGAGCTTTGTCTTTCCCTGCTGGGCGGCGACACCTTTATCCGGATTTTCTCCGAAAACCGCCGTCTGCTCTACAACTCGGGTATGTTCTTCCGTCTGCGTGACCTGGGGCTCTCCACCGCGCTTCGCCAGGACACCCGCGATTGGGGTTTGGAGGGAGAAACGGGCAAGGTCTTTTACTACTATATCGTGGAGGATTTTGCCAAGGCAATCAAGAAGGCAAACCAACTGATTTCACAGAGTGGAGCCGCAAATCTTACCAATTCCCTGCTTTCCGAGTTGTATAACGTCAAGGGACTCTCCGAGCGCAAGCTCGTCCTCTTTGACGATGCGCTGGAGAGCTTTGAGAGGAGCATTGAATACGCCGAGCTTGCCGCCGAGGAGACGGACACCACGCACAGCGACGCAGAGTTTGAGCTGTCCCTTGCCTATCTGATTAAGGGCAAGATTTTCCTCTCCTGTCTGCAATTTTCCGAGAGCAACCGCTCCTGCAAAAAGGCAATCCGCATTCTTTCCCGTCAGGTGGACGAGATGCCCGAGGGCGACAAGCGCACCTCCAACCAACTGTTCCTGGCTGAGGACTACCGCGTGTCCGCCTACGGCTATATCTGGCAGGGAGAATACGAAATGGCGGAGGAGCAGCTGCAATGTGCCGAGGAGATTTACCAGGAAAACAGCAACACCACCGACCGCTACTATATCCGCTACCGTTACACCTCCCTGTTCCTCAAGCTGATGCAGGGCAACGATGCAGGCGTCAGCGAAGAGCTTTCTCGGCTCCTCTCTGAGGTTTCCGCCTCCAAATACGACAAGGGGCAGATCTACTTCCTCTCCGCCCTCAACGCCTATCTTAACGCGGGGGACGACCTCGCGCTCTCCCAGGAGGGGCTGAAGCTGGCACGGAGCGCCGCCGACATTTACGAGTCCATTGACGCGCTCCTTGAAAAGGCGGAGTGCGACCTCCTCTCTACGTATCTCGCGGAGCGCGTAGGCAAGCGCGTCCTGATTGACAGCGAGGAAAACGCCTATATTGATGCTTGGATTGCCTACGTTGACGGCATCCTGAAGGGAAAGGTATCACAGTGAACACAAGCGAGCTTTTATCCCGTATGACCGAGGTGACGCTGGAGGCGGGGAAATTCCTGCTTTCCCAGACCGTCGCCGTGAACAATCACAAAACGGCAAACGACCTCCTGACCCAAAACGACCTGGAAACGGAGGAGTTTATCATTGCACGTCTGCACCAAACGCACCCCGACGTGCATATCGTCAGCGAGGAATACAACCCCGATTCCACCCCCGAGGGGCTGACGGTGGTGATTGACCCCATTGACGGCACCTGCAACTATGCCGTGGGGCTGCCCCTGTTCGGCATTCAGCTTGCCCTCTTTGACGGAGGGGAGTGCCTTGGAGCGGTGCTCCATTTTCCCGTCAGCGGCGACACCTTTACCGCCGAAAAGGGACAGGGCGCCTATCACAACGGCAAGCGCATCACCGTGAGTCCCGAAACCCCCGCAGGGGACGGCGTGCTGCTCATCAGCGACTATTACGGCGGCATGGATATTCCCATGGAGCGACAGTTTGACCTCGTGCAGGCGCTCC
>JAFQJX010000095.1 GCA_017397205.1 Clostridia bacterium
AATTTGGAAAGGGAACGTCTGGTTGTCATAGTTACCTCCTGTCGGGCAAGGTCGCCCTTACAGCTTTATTGTAGCACAATTTTTGTCTTTTGCAACCCCCCTGCCCTCCGTTTTTTCGCAGGGTGCCGCCGCGTGATGCGACAAAACCCCTTGCAAAGTGCCGCCTCAACTGCTATACTTATTTCATCAGCCCCGCCCTATGGGCGGCGGCACAGCGCCCCAAGTAAAGGAAATGAGGACACCCTATGCCAAACTACAACGTGTTTATCTCCTACCGCGGCTCAGGCAGCGGCGGACTTCTGGGAAAGGAAATCTATACTGACCTCAGACACTGTAAGAGCGATGACGGCGAGCCCGATATCGTTCCCTTCTTTGCCCCCGCCTGTATTCAGAAGGGGGAGGATTTCAAGCGCGCGATTGACACGGTGCTGAAGAGCGTTTCCTGCGTCATTCTCATTCTCAGCCCCGGCTATTTTGAAAACTGCCGCCTGGAGGACGATATGGTGCGCTTTGAGCTGGAAACGGCGCTTGCAAACCCGAATATCTCCTTTATCCCCGTCGTGATGGACGGCTTCTCCTTTGAGGACGAAATCAAGGACGTGGAGGGCATTTTTGAGGAGGAGGATATCTACCGATTCAAGCATATCAATGCCATTCACCACCACGGCGTGTACGATTTCAACACCGAGGCAGACGTGGTCCCCGCCCTGCGTAAAACGCTGGAGGAAAAGCGCGGAATTGCCACCAAAAAGACGGGCACCGTCCGCTTTGATACCTCCTCCTTTGAGGTGGCGCGCGGGCGTCGGGTCTATTTCGGGAACTATCCGCGGCACCTCTTGCGCGACGAGGCGCTGGTGCATAAAATCTACGAGGGGCTTGCAACGGGTGCCACCAAAAAGGAGGAAAACCGCTACCTCTACGAGGGCAAGACCTATTACAGCGTCCGCGAAAACCGCTTCAACAAGCGCACCTTTGACGAGGAGCGGGCAGAGGGCTCCTACAATTTCTACCGTGTGGAGCCCATCCGCTGGATTGAAATCTACACGGGGGGCAAATATTCCGTTCTGATAACGGAGGAAATCATTGACGCCCGTATGTTCAACCTGGACCGCAACGCCCACCGCAACGGTGAAAACGAGCAGATGCGCCCCTCAAACGATTGGGAGGTTTCCTTTATCCGCCGTTGGCTGAACAGCGAGTTCTACTACGACTCCTTCAGCGAGGCGGAGCGTAGTTATATACAGTACGCGCAGATTTCAAACGGACGGGAAAGCGGCTACCCCGGCTACGCGCGCGACCGCGCACCTACCGTTGACAAGGTGTTCCTTGTGAGCCACGAGGAAATGTACCGCTTCGGAGGGGGCTGTGCCCACGTCAGCGACTTTGCAAGAAGCCGCGGCGCCTACTCCAGCACCAGCGCCACCTGCGACGGCTTCGGGGATTGGTGGACGCGCTCCCCCGGGAACATTGACTCCTCCGTGGAGAACGTGGACCGCCGCGGCTGCCTGGATGCCCCGCCCTTCTGCAACTACGTCAACGACACGGCGGCAGGCGTCCGCCCCTGTATTGTGATAGATAGGAGTGCTCTGAACAATGGAGATGAAGCAGCTGACCGTCCGTGATGCCGCCGCGCTGGATGCCCTGATTGCGATGATTGAAAAAACGCTTCCGAACGAGGCGTTCTGGCTCCCCCTTGACAAGGTGGCACACGACCATTTCTTTGACCCCGCCTGGACGGAGTTCTGGGGGGATGTTTGACGGGGACCGCCTCGTGGCGGCGTCCGCCCTGTTCTTTAACGAATACGAGTACGGCGACACGCTTGCCCTGCTTGGCGGAGCTCTCACGGGTGTTGCGGAAATCGGACGGTGTATGGTGCACCCCGACTACAGGGGCAACGGGCTCATGTATCGCCTGAACTGCCACCTTGCCGAGGTGGCGCGCAACCGTGGCTACGCCTGTTTGCTTGCCACCGTGCACCCCGACAACCTCCCCAGCCGCCGCACCTTTGAAAAGATGGGCTTTGAAAACAAGCTCTCCTGCGTCAAGCACGGCACCTACCCCCGCGAGGTCTATCTGTTGCCTCTGAAATAAGCGAAAACAAAGAAAGGCGGAGCCGCTTTTGCGGCTCCGCCTTGTGCTTTTTTCTTGCGCGTGTTAGTCCACAACGCAAATGAGCGTCATATATTCTTCGTAGGTCTTGTAGCCCGCGCCGTTATTGTCCTCGGTGCTGTAAATGCAATAGGTTTCGTTGGGATAGACGGCAAACTCCGAGCAGTAGTCGCTGTGCGTCAGAATCCCGACAACCAGCCCGTCCTTGACAATGACCGCGTGGCAGTAGGAGCTGTCCTCCAGCCCCTTGGCATAGCTATACTGGGAGTTGACCTCCTCGCGCCCGTAGGCGCGCTCGCCGCGGCTATATCCCTCAATCAGGCGGAAATGCCCGATTTGCTCCTCCACCGTCTTGCCCTGCATTGCCTGGATAAACTCCTCGGGCGCGGGGCGAATTTCCCCGTGCAATTTCTTGTCATGCTCTACGATTTTCATGTCATGCCTCCTCGCCCCGTCACACGGCAGGGCGCTTTTTGATAGTTCCATTCTACACCCCCGCCCCCCTTTGTCAATCCAAAATCCCGCCCCACGCCGCCATTTTCCCGTCCTTTGATTTTTTCTTTCCGTGCCGCCTTGCAAGGCAGGCATAAAGGTGGTACAATAGAAAAAACGCTTGCCCCTTGGGCAAGCGCAGGACGAAGGGGAGCCAATATGATTTTAGCACAATCCAGACGGGCTGAGGTGCCTGTATTTCTTTCCCAAGAGGAGCTTGAGGACAAGGAGAGCCCCGCGCGCTATGCTGCAAAGGAGCTTTGCCATTATCTTGGCGCGATGTCGGGCGCCGTCTTTTCCCTTCTTCCCTATGACCCTACCCTTGCAGGCATTTGCGTTGGCTGTTGCGCCGGGGTGTATGACGGGTCAGAGGGCGATGATGCCTTCCGCATTGTGACGCGCGAAAGCCGGCTTTGTATTGACGGCGGCTGCCGCGGTGTCATTTACGGTGTCTACGAGCTTCTCGAGCGCCTGGGATGCCGCTTTTTCACGCGTGACTGCGAGTACGTGCCTACCCTGCCGACGCTTGAGGTGGAGGACGGGCTGGACCTCTCTCTTCGCCCTGCATTTGAATACCGCGAGCACAACTATGCCGACGCCGTGCAGAGCCAGCGCTTTGCCGTCAAATGCCGCCTCAACGGCTCCAAGATGAACATCCCCGCCCGTATGGGCTCCTGCATGAAATACGCCTGGTACGTGCATACCTTTGATAAAATGGTGCCCGTCAAGGTGTATGGGGAAAGCCACCCCGAGTACTTTTCCCTCGTGAACGGGGAGCGCCTTGTGCGCGACAGCGGCAGAACGCAACTGTGTCTTTCCAACCCCGACGTCTTCCGCCTGTGCTGCGACGCGGTGCGCAGGGTGCTCCGCGAAAACCCCGATGCCCGCATCGTTTCCATCTCTCAGAATGACTCCACGGGCAACTATTGCACCTGTGACGAATGCCGCGCGCTGGACGAGCGTGAGGGCTCCCCTGCCGCCTCCGTGCTTCACTTTACCAACCGCATTGCCGAGGCGCTGGAGGAGGAGTTTCCAAACGTCATTTTTGATACCCTCGCATACACCTACTCCCGTCCCATTCCCAAAACCATCCGCAACCGTCACAACGTCTGCGTGCGCCTTTGCTCCATTGAGGCGTGCTTTTCACACCCCTTTGAGACGTGCGATGACGAAAGCCGCGGTGTCCGCCTCCCGGACGGCACCCGCCGTAGCTTTATCCGTGACCTCTCGGATTGGGGAAGCATGTGCGACCGCGTTTATATCTGGGATTACACCACCTGCTTTGCACACTACCCAACCCCGCATCCCAACTGGCGTTGCCTTCAGCCCAACCTCAGGGCAATGAAGCGCAACAACGTGCAGGGGGTCTTTGAGCAGGCGTGCTGGGCATCGCGCGGAAACGTGGATTTCAACGAGCTGCGCCTCTATCTGCTTTCCAAGCTCCTGTGGGACCCCGACTGCGACCTTGCCACTCACAGACGGGAGTTTATGGAGTACTATTACGGCGCGGCGGCGCCCCACCTTGACGAATACCTCAATCTGCTGTGTGATACGGTGGAGCGGGAAAACATCCACGTTGGCTTTAACGACAAGCCACTCCACGCATTTTTGCGCGAGGAGCTGCTCGACCGCTACGATGCTCTTTTTGACAAGGCAGCCGCGGCGGTTGCAGGTGACCCCCTGCGCCTGTGGCGCGTGGAGAAAAACCGCCTTTCCATCCGCTGGGTACGCCTCAAGCGCAAGACCATGCTGCGAGGGGAATATGACCTTGAGGAAATCAACCGCTTCTTTGGCGATTGGCGCGCCTTTGGGCTTTCCCGCATTGACGAATGGTGCAACCTCGAAACCACCCACAAGGCGCTGCTTGACGGCAACTGGCGCGGTATTACGTACTTTGCACACTGGACGGGTGAGGAGCCGGAAATTCCGTAACGGAAAGCCACGGCAATATAACAGCGGTGCGTGCTCGGGCACGCACCGCTTCCTTTTTGGTGGGATGCTTTTGTTGGGGTGCCACGGTGCCTATCCCCCAGAGGCGCGAACGATATTTGACAAACGGGGGCGGCTGTTGTATAATCTTTGCAGAAGCGCCGTCGGGCGCGGAAACGAAAGGATCTTGCTATGCAACATCAAATTCCCTCTATCTTCATGCGCTTCCCCGAGGGGCGCGCTAAGGCGCTGACCTTCAGCTATGACGACGGGCTACACCTCGACAGGCGCCTGATTCAGATTCTGGACGCGCATCATATGAAGGGCACCTTCAACGTAAACGGCGGGCGTTTTGCCTCTGAGGAGGAGTATAACGA
>JAFQJX010000096.1 GCA_017397205.1 Clostridia bacterium
CTCACAGGATGCGTTGATCACGCGCGGGGTATCCAGCGCGTACATCTTCAGCTCCGTGTAGTGCGTGGTCGCGCAGGAAAGCGCACCCGCCGTCCGCGCGTGCTCCAGAATGGCAATGGCAAGCGCAGCTCCCTCCACGGGGTCGGTCCCTGCCCCAAGCTCATCAAAGAGTAAGAGGGATTTGTCGGTCATATTTGCAAGGATCTCCGCCACCGTCACCATGTGCGAGGAGAAGGTGGAAAGAGATGCCTCAATGCTCTGCTCGTCACCGATATCTACCAGGATGGCATCAAAAATGCCCGTGCGGCTCCCCTCGTCGCAGGGGATGTGCAGCCCTGACTGTGCCATCGCCGCAAAGAGTCCCAGCGTTTTCAGGGTGACGGTTTTACCGCCCGTGTTGGGACCCGTAATAATGAGCGTATCATATTCGCCGCCAAGCCCTACTGTCACAGGCACCACCCTGTCCTTATCAATCAGGGGATGACGCGCACGGCGCAGCTCAATTTCCTGCGTATCAAGCAGGGTCGGGCAGGTCGCGCGCATACTCTCCGCAAGCCCCGCACAGCCAAAGATATAGGACAGCTCCACCATATTGCGGTAATTCAGAGCAAGCGAGGTGGCGCAGTCACCGCACAGGGCGCTCAACTCCGCAAGAATGCGCTCAATTTCGCGCTCCTCCTTGATTTGCAGGGCGCGGAGGTCATTGTTCGCGTCCACAACCGCCATTGGCTCAATGAACACCGTAGCGCCCGAGGAGGAGGTATCGTGAATAATCCCCTTGACCTCGGAGCGGTACTCCTGCTTGACGGGAATGACGTAGCGCCCGTCACGCAGGGTCACCACCTGCTCCTGAAGCGCTCTGCTCTTATTTCCGCTGACGTAGCCCATCAAGCTTTCCTTGATGCGCCCCTGCGCCGCGCGGATGCTGCGGCGGATATCCCACAGGGCGGGGCTGGCGTTGTCTGCAATCACGTCGGGGGCAAGAATAGCGCCCGAGATACGGCTTTCCAGCGTTTTATTCGGCATCAGGCGCGCAAAAATCTCGTCCAGGCAGGTGGCAAAGGTGCGGTCGGTGTGTCCGTAATCGTAGCACGCCTTGGTCGCGCGCAGCAGGGCGGCAATGGCAAGCAGCTCCTGGCACGAGAGAGTTGCTCCCTTCTCTGCACGCTCACAGGATGCTGGAATCTCCTCGTTTGCGTCAAAGGGAGGGTACCCCTTGTGGCAGAGAAGCCGCCGTGCGTCCGTCGTGCGGGCAAGCCGCCGCGCCACCTCCACGGGGTCGTCTGTGGGAGTCAGGGAGAGCGCCCGTTGCTTTGCGCCCTTGACGGAGCAAAAGCCCGCCAGCATGGCGGTGATTTTATCAAATTCCAGGATGCCCTTTGTTTTTTCGCTGAAAATCATGGCTCCTCCCTCACTGTGTCACTTGCTTGTAAAAATCAAGCGTTTGATAATGCTTGTCCGTGTGCCAGGCAAGATACTCCTCTGCGGCGCGCGCAAGGAGCATATGGTCCTCCTCTTTCGTCAGGCGGAAGGAAAACAGGCGGTTGACAGGTGCGTTGACAATATAGCGGATGCTGTGCCGCACCCCCTCGGATATCAGGCAGATACTGGCATTGTCCTCTCCTTCCTCCCTTGCCTCACGGGCGGCAAGGGTGCCGCGGCACTCGCCGCAAACGAGGTGCCCCTTTGCAATATGCAACACGAACTCTCCGTCCGTTTTCGCACAGTAGGCACAGCCCTCAACGTCGGGCATAAAGCCCAACAGGCAGGACAAGCGAAGCTCAAAGGCACACTTGATATGAGAGAGCGGATAAAGCTTGTTGGAAATGGCATACAGGGTGTTGAGCGTCAGGCGCAAAAGGGCGTCGTCGGGCTGCTCCGTCCCCGTATAGCTGATGACCTCGCAGACGTAGGAGGCAAGTGCCGCCTCACCAAGTCCCGTGCGAAGCTCGTAGAAGGTTTCCTCAAGGTCCACCTCCTTCAGGGTATATTTCCCGCCCGACGCGGACAGCAGATATTTCCCGTAGCAAAAGGGCTGGGTTGCCGCCATATAACGGTTTTTGAGCTGCTTTGCCCCCCCTGCGAACACGGAAATCAGCCCTGCCTCAGCCGTCAGCAGGGATAACATTCTATCTCTCTCTCCAATGTCCGTGCAGCTGACTACCAGCCCATGGACCTCCGTGTCCTTTGTTTGCTTTTTCACTCCGGCTTATACCCCAAATCGTTCAGGTTAAACTGACTGTCGCGCCACTTTTCCTTGACGCGCACCCAAAGCTCCAGGTTGACCTTGGTGCCGTAAAGACGCTCCAGCTCAAGGCGCGCTTCCGTGCCGATTTTCTTAAGGGTGGCGCCGCCCTTACCGATAATAATGCCCTTGTGGCTCTGCCGCTCACAATAAATCTCCGCGCGGATATTGACAAGGGACTCTCCCTCGGCAAAGTCCTCAATGGATACGGCGGTGCCGTGCGGAATTTCGTCACTTAAGGTGCGGAGCAGCTTTTCGCGGATGATTTCAGCCGCCATCTGGCGCTCCGTCTGGTCGGTCACGATATCGTCGGGGAAAAACCAGATGCTCTCCTGCAAATACCGCTTGCATTCTTCAACGACAGTGTCAACGCCCTTTCCGTTTTTGGCGCTGAGCGGCACCACCGCGTCAAACTCGTACGCGGCGGCGTAGGCGGCAATGGTGCGTGCAATGGAAACGGCGGTAGCGCCGTCCACCTTGTTGACTGCCAGAACGGCAGGCAGCTCCTGCTTTTTCAGGTTTTCAATGATGCCCGCCTCAATGTCACCGATTGCTTCTCTCGGCTCCACCACCAGAATGGCGGCGTCCGCGCCGCCTAAGGTGTCACCCACCGCCTTGACCATGTAATCCCCCAGCTTGGTGCGGGGGCGGTGCATTCCCGGGGTATCAAGAAAGACGAATTGGTCATCACCCACGGTATGAATGCCCGTAATGCGGTTACGGGTGGTCTGGGGGCGCTTGGAAACGATGGCAACCTTTTCTCCAAGAATTGCGTTCAGCAGAGTGGATTTTCCTACGTTGGGTCTGCCAACGATGGCAATAAATGCTGTTCTTTTCATAGTGTCGCTTACAACTCCTCAAGCCGCCCGACAATTTCTCTCTGACGGCGGCACATATCCTCCTCGTCCTCGCCCGACCGCTCATGGTCATAGCCGAGCAGATGCAGGGTGGAATGAATACACAAAAAGGCAACCTCGCGCAGCAGGGTATTCCCCACCTCCTCCGCCTGCACGGCGGCGCGCTCCAGGGAAATCACAATATCCCCGAGAAGCACGGGGGTGTCGCCTGCCTCAAGCACCGCGTCGCGCGTTTCGTACTGAGGAAAGGAGAGCACGTCCGTGGGCGCATCCTTTCCGCGGTGCTCAAGATTCAGCGCCTGAATCTCCGCATTGTCGCAAAAGGTCAGTGAAAGGCAAACGTCCCTGTCAATTCCCTCGTAGGCGAGCGTCTGCAAAACGGCATATCTCGCCACGATTTTCATCTCGTAGGAGACCTCGGTCCCCTCGTCTGCACCGAAGTCAATATAAAGACGGTGCTTGTCCGTACAGTAATGCCTCATCAGCTTCTCCTGTCCCCTCTCCAGGCACCGCGCGGTGCGGGAGGGTTTTCCTTTTCGTATTTCTCGTATGCCTTGATAATCTCCTGAACAAGGCGGTGCCGTACAACGTCACGCTCCGTAAAGCGGTGTATCTGAATTTCCTTGATGCCGCCCAGTATTTTGGAAGCAATTGCAAGCCCGCTCTTCTTGCCGCCCGGCAGGTCGGTCTGCGAGGGGTCACCCGTTACCACCGCCTTGGACTGATTTCCAAGGCGCGTCAGAAACATTTTCATCTGCTCTGCCGTGGTATTCTGCGCCTCGTCCAGGATAATGAAGGAATTGTCCAGCGTGCGCCCGCGCATATACGCAAGCGGTGCAATTTCAATTGTTCCGCGCTCCATATGACGGGAAAAGTTCTCGCTACCCATCATTTCGTAGAGGGCATCGTAAAGAGGGCGGAGATAGGGGTCAATTTTGTTTTGCAGGTCTCCCGGCAAAAAGCCAAGCTTTTCCCCCGCCTCAACCGCAGGGCGGGTTAGCACGATGCGGCTGACCTCCTTATTGCGAAGAGCATCCACCGCCATGGCAACGGCAAGAAAGGTTTTTCCCGTTCCCGCAGGACCAAGCCCGAATATGACCGTGTTTTTTCTGATTGCCTCAACATACCGCCTTTGTCCAACGGTTTTGGGGCGAATGGGTCTGCCTCGGCAGGTGATGCAAATGACCTCGTGCGTGAGGGATTCAAACTCCTCCCCCTGCCCGTCTGCAACCATACCAATCACGTATTCCACGGTTTGCTCGTTGACGGCATCCCCTGCCGCCGTCATTTGCCCAAGATAGGAAAGCACCGCGATTGCGGCATCTACGCTGTCGGGCTCGCCGCGCACAGTCAGGGCATCGCCCTCCTCAGGCGAGGTGCCGCCCAGATTCTGCACCGTCACGCCCAGCTTTCCCTCAAGAAGACGCATATTGACGTCAAAGGCGCCAAAAATCGCAGAGGTTTGCTCACTTGAGCTTGTGGTGAAGATTTTCTCAGTCATGAAGCTCCTTCGCGCGGGCAAGCCCGCGACTATTTGTTACTTTGATTATATTTTACCGATTTTCTACCTCGAATGCAAGTGCTTTTCCAATATTGCCCTCGTAGGTCACCTCCCAGGTGAGCAAAAAGGAGTTTTCCTGCGGCTCCGCCTTGACATTTCTGTCAATCAACGCACCCTCGCCGACAAGGGCGCGCAGCTGCTCCTCCAGCGCCACCTCGGCAACCCGTTGCGCCTCCGCATCTGACCACGTGCACGTTGTCGCTACCTCCTCGACACGCCGGTATACCGTATAACGGACGGGCAAGCGGATAAGCCCGAACAGATACAACTGACGGGTGCTCACAAGATCCCCCTCCTGCCGTCCAAACGAGAGATTCAGCCCAAATGCGGAAAGTGACACGCCGAC
>JAFQJX010000097.1 GCA_017397205.1 Clostridia bacterium
ATACCAGGGGAATTACGGGCATATCGCGGAGCAGCATCTCTTCTGCCTGATGCAAGAGGGCTGCGCGCTCCTTGAGATCCGTCTTTGCGGCAGCGGCGGCAATCAGAGCGTCGTACTCTGCATTTGCATAGCCGCTTCTGTTTCCGCGGATGAAGTCCTCCACCTTCTTTTCGGGGTCAGTGGATGCGTTGTAGGCGGCATAATCCACGCCGTAACCGTTCATATTAGAGGTAAAGGATGCCAGAGCCGTCAGCGCGTTGGTAGAGAACATCTGATAGTCAATACCAATGACGTCAAAGCCGAGGGTTTCACCCGTTTGGGGCGCGAAATCGCCGTCGTAGATGCTCTGGATTGCGGGAACCTTATATTCGTTGAAAATGGGCTGATTGCGGTCGTCCTTTGCGCCCGTATCCTTCTTAACGACGTAGTAGCTCACGGGCTTGAGATTGACCGTATAACCGAGCTGCTCCCAGAGGGCGCTGACAATCTCAGCAATTGCCTTGTCCTCCTCCCTGTCCATATAGGTCAGGGTGAAGCTTCCGCGGGTAGCGCCCAGCTCGTTCAGCTTGGTGTTTGCCTGATCAACCGTCAGGACTTTATTGGCAGAGAGAAGCTCACCGCCCACGCTTCTGAAGGATTTTTTCGCACGGGAGGAGGTGCTGTCCCATACGCCGTTGCCAATAAAGCCGGTGGCAGGGGCACCAAAGGTGATGGCATCAATGATTGCCTGTCTGTCAATGACTTGAGAAAGCACCACTCTGACAGCGGGATTGCTGAACAGGGGGTTGGTGGTATCAAATACGTAGGAGTAGGTGGAGAGCGCGTCGCTGACAACGGCATCCTCTGCCATTTCCTTGCGGTCTGCAAGGGACAGCGCGCTCATGTAGAACACGGTGTTTTCTGCCTTGGTGCCAAGCAGGTCAAGGAACTGCTCGGAGTGCTGTGCCTCCGTTACGGCTTCGTCAAGATTCCACACGGTGCGGAGCATCTTGGGAACGACGTAATGGTCAGCGTCCTTCTTGGAATCCTCGGGGCGGTGATAGCCGTCGTTGCGGGAGAGGGTGAAGTAGCCCGCCTCGTTGTCCAGGTCGCTGATGCACAGGGGTCCGTTTGTGAAGCACGCCTCAGTGCTTCCGCTCATCCAATACTCGGAGCACTGGTTGACGGAATAGCGATTCACGGGAGCGAGGGCAATATTGGTCAGGTTACGGAGGAACGCGTCCACGTCCGTATCCTTGCTTTCAAAGGTAATCTGCAGGGTGGAGGCATTGTAGGCGGCGACACCGAGGTTTGCGGGGTCGCACTGTTCCTTGTCACCGCTACCGTTCTTGATGGTAACGGCGTTCTTGATATCGTAAAGGAGGGGAGCGCAGGCAAAGCCGTTTGCGGGGTTGAGAATTCTCTGCCATGCAAAGACAAAGTCCTCTGCGACCACGCGCTCGCCGCTGTTCCAGTAGCTCTCGCGCAGGGTAACGGTCAGAACACCCGTGTCCTCGTCATAATCGTAATCCTCTGCCATACCCTCCTGAATATCACCGTCATCGTCGAGCAGGAAGAGCGGCTCGTACAGGAGATAGAGCACGGACACGGACGCGTCGTCCGTATATTCTCCCGCGGGGTCAAAGTGATAGATGCGGTCGGTCAGGTAAACGCTGATTTCCGCACCGTAATCCTCCTCTCCGCAAGAGGTAAGGCCCAGGCAGACGCCGAAAAGCATCACCAACGCCATAAGAGCACTGAGAATTCGTTTCATAGGAACAGTATGCCTCCAAAATAATCTACATAGCACATTATAGCACCTCGGCAGAGTGCTTTCAAGTGAGAAAACGGGGACTTTGCGGCTTTTTGTCGCCTTGCACAATTTGTGCGCGTTTCTTTTGTGCTAAATTACAATAATATAATAATCGTGCGACACAAGCACGCGTAGGAGGCGTATGTATTTTCAGCGACCGATGGATACCGACCTTGCCTGCGAACGGCACAGGAGCGACCTTGAGGGGGGCGGAGCCGTTCTTTTCAGGGAGCAGGTGGGAGCGCTCACGGTGGAGCGCCTTTTGATTACAACCCCCTCTGCCGGCGCAAAAATCGGCAAGGGCATGGGCACCTATATCACGCTTTCCTTTCCTCCCCAGTTTGAATGTGACGGGGAAACGCCCCTCCCCTGGGAGACGATGCTCGGAAGCTGTCTCTGCTCCCTGTGGCCGCCGCCCTCGGGCAGGCCCGTTCTCGCGGTGGGGCTTGGCAATCCCCGTCTGACGGCGGATTCCCTCGGTCCCAGGGTCATGGAGGGGGTGGTGGCGCGCGGCGGTGCCTCTCCCCTCTGCACCTTCTGCCCCGGCGTGTCGGCAGAGAGCGGAATTGAAAGCGCCAGGGCAACGGCGGCAGTGGCACGGGAAATCGGCGCGGGTGCGGTGATTGCCGTGGACGCGCTTTGCGCGAGGTCCCCCTCCCGTCTGCTCTCTACCGTACAACTCTCCAGCGGTGGCATCACTCCCGGAAGCGGCACCTCCTACGGCTATTCCCCGCTTTCGGAGGAGGCGCTCGGCATTCCCGTGGTCAGCATCGGGGTGCCGACCGTGATCGGCGTGCATTCCTGCATTGAGGAGCTTGCACGCGAGGTGGGCTCTCCGCCGCCCGACGCGCTGCTTGAGGAGGCACAAGACCGCCCTCTGTTCGTCTGCCCGATTGACGCCGATCTCGGAATCGCCCGTGCCGCCCACCTGATCAGCCGCGCCATGAATTCCCTGCCGTAATGTTCTACCGTCCCCGGGACTTGCATATTCTTAAACAAAAACTGCAAGCGGAGGGCAAAGAGAGACATGACCGAGCAAGGTATCTACCGCGATATTGCTGAGCGGACCGACGGTGACATTTATATCGGGGTGGTTGGCCCTGTAAGGACGGGAAAATCCACGTTTATCAGGAAATTTATGGAGGCGTGCGTGCTCCCCCACATTACGGATGAAAACGACAGGAGCCGCACGGTTGACAGCATGCCGCAGGCGGCATCGGGGCGCACGGTGATGACCGCGGAGCCAAAGTTTATCCCGGAGGAGTCCGTTCGCATCTGTCTTGGCGACACCTCCATGAACGTGAAAATGATTGACTGCGTTGGCTATATCGTGCCCGATGCCCTCGGTCCCAGCGAAAACGGCGCCCCCCGCATGGTCAGCACTCCCTGGGACCCCGCTCCCATTCC
>JAFQJX010000098.1 GCA_017397205.1 Clostridia bacterium
GGTCGTCAGAAAGCAGCTTTTCCCGAATCAACGCTTCAAAATATCCGCCTCTTTCAAGACCCTCACGAATACGCGCAAAAATATCCTGATAGCGCACAGCATCAAGCGGGTCGCCCCCGTACAGCCAGGTGTCCATAACCGCCATCGCAAGCACGACGCCGGGCGCGGAGCCGAAATCCATCTCGCGCATCGCAAATTCCTTGCGGTTCAGGGTTGCCTCAAGGAGCAATTTGTCAACACCCTCCTCCGCAAGGCGCTCAAGCGTGCCGTACAGCACCTTAAGAAAGAGATCTGTTTTACCCGGGTCCGCCTTTTTGAGGCGGAAGGTAACGTAGGGCTCCTGAATTCCGTCGTTGACCCACGCGGCAAAATCGTCACCCAGCTTTGCGTCCAGCATCGCCTTTTTGAGAGGTGCCGTGTTGGTGGAGGTCAGGGCGGAGAGCAGAATGTCGGTCGCAATCTGCGTTTCCCTGTCGTCAAAGGCGCAAAGAGAAACGTTTCGTGCGAGCATGGTATTGTTTTCAAGCGATTCCTCAGGGGAGATTTCATACGCCTGCGTCACAAGGCGGTCTCCCAGCATCGGTTGTCCTTCAATTTCAAAGGTCACGCCGCGCCTTTCGTAGTGGGAGAGATAGTTCTCATCGAGATGCGCAAGCTTTTCTTCAATATCAAGGTCGCCGTAGAGATAAATATAGCTGTTGTCGGGGTGATAATATCTTTCGTGAGTTGCAAGGAACTCCTCATAGGTCAGCTCCTTGATGCTCGGGGGATTTCCGCCCGAGGAAAAGCCGTAGCAGTTATCGGGGAACATCTGCTCCTGAATGGAGTGATAAAGCACGGTATCGGGCGAGGAATAGCTTCCCTTCATTTCGTTATAGACAACGCCGCCGAAGGTGCCGCCGTCCCCATCGGGCAGATAATGCCAGCCCTCCTGCAGGAAAATTGCCTCCGTGCTGTAAATGCGGGGATGAAACACAGCATCCAGATACACGTCCATGAGGTTGACAAAGTCACGCTCGTTGATGCTGGCAACGGGATACATGGTTTTGTCAGGAAAGGTCATGGCGTTGAGGAAGGTTTGCATGGAGCCCTTGAGCAGCTCTACGAACGGCTCACGCAAAGGATATTTCCGAGACCCGCACAGGACGGAATGCTCCAAAATGTGGAAAACTCCTGTGCTATTTTCGGGCAGAGTCTTAAACGAAATGGAAAATGCACAGTTTTTATCGTCACAGGAAAGCCATAAGAGGTCCGCTCCGCTCTTCTCGTGAAGAAAGCGGTATCCCCTGGCGTTCAGCTCAGGGACCACGCTGATTTCCGTCAGACGAAAGCCGTGATAGAGGCAATTTATCTGCATGGTGACTCCTTTTGAAAGCGCCGCAGGCAACACCTACGGCGCTGAATTTCAATGTTTGTGATAGAGCTTTTTGCTTTGATATACCGGCTCACAGGTAACGTTGCAGCCCAGCTTCTTGAGGACGTTTTCGTCCACCTGCGAAAGAATGACCGTGGAATGCACCTCGCTGCCGCGGAGTGCGTAAAGAGAATCCATGGCACGCTTTGCATCCGCGTTGGTGAGGGCACAAATGCTGAGCGCGATTAACACCTCGTCGGTATGTAGACGGGGGTTGTGGTTGCCGAGATGCCCAACCTTGAGGGATTGTATCGGCGCGATAATATCGGGGGAAATCAACTGCACCTCATCGGGAATCCCCGCAACTGTTTTAAGAGCATTGAGCAGGGCCGCCGAGGTTGCCCCGAGAAGCGCAGAGGTACGTCCCGTCACGATGGTGCCGTCGGGGAGATCCCAGGCAATTGCGGGGGCGCCCGTCTCCTCGGCACGCTTATTTGCGGCGGCAATTACGGGGCGGTCCGCCTTGGTGATGCCTGCCTTGTTCATGAGTATTTCAATTTTGGATGCCTCGGTGGAATCGCCGACGCCGCGACGGATATCACAAAGCGCGCGATAATAGCGGCGGATGATTTCATCCTTTGCGGCAACCCTTGCCGCTGCATCGTCGGTGATGCAGTTCCCTGCCATATTCACTCCCATATCCGTGGGAGATTTATAGGGGCATTCCCCACCGCTCACCATGCGAAGCATCGTGGATACGACGGGGAAAATCTCAACGTCGCGGTTGTAGTTGACGGCGGTCTTTCCGTACGCCTCCAGGTGATAGGGGTCAATCATATTGACGTCATTGAGGTCAGCGGTTGCCGCCTCGTACGCCATATTGACGGGGTGCGTCAGCGGCAGGTTCCACACGGGGAAGGTCTCAAACTTTGCATATCCCGAGCGGATGCCGTGCTTATGATCGTGGTAAATCTGCGACATACAGGTCGCCATCTTCCCTGACCCGGGGCCGGGTGCCGTCACGACGACAAGGCGGCGGGAGGTCTTGATATAGTCGTTGGAGCCATATCCCTCATCGCTGACAATTCGTTCAAGGTCGGTGGGATATCCGGCAATAGAATAGTGGCGGTAAACGGTCAGCCCAAGGTTTTCAAGGCGCTTCTCAAATGCCTGCACGGAGGGCTGCTCTGCATAGCGGGTCAGGACGACGCTGCCGACGTAAAGCCCGATTTCACGGAATGCATCTATCAGACGGAGGGTGTCCTGGTCATACGTGATGCTGAGGTCGCCACGCACCTTGTTCTTTTCAATATCGGAGGAATTGACAACGATGACAATTTCCGCCTCGTCCTTCATGCTGCTCAGCATCCGCACCTTGCTGTCAGGAGCAAAGCCGGGCAATACACGGGCTGCATGAAAATCGTCAAACAGCTTGCCGCCAAATTCAAGATACAGCTTTCCGCCGAAGGCGGCAATGCGTTCACGAATGTGCTGGGACTGCATTTCAATGTATTTATCATTGTCAAAGCAAATTTTATACATGACCCATTCCTCTTTATTTAACAATGTATTTATTATATCACTATTTCTTTAATAAAACAACTCCCTTTCCCATATTTTGGCGCCGAGAATCAACACAATTTTTTCTGTTTTTGATTA
>JAFQJX010000099.1 GCA_017397205.1 Clostridia bacterium
ACCACAACTACGGCAAGTATATCCTGTACAACGACCCCTTTATAGGTCTGGTTGACAACAGTGTGCATGAGGGTGACGCTGAAAAGTACGCCGCCTTCGCCGCCAATCTGCAGGCAGAGGCCGACAAGGGTACCCCCTTCACCCGTCTTTACGCCATGCAAGCGGCGCTCTGCCGTGCGCTTGCAATCAAGTGCGACCTCGGTGTCCGCACCCGTGCCGCATATCAGGCAGGGGATCAGCAAGCCTGCCTGCGTTTGGCAGAAGAGGATTTTGCAGTCCTGCCTGGCCTGCTTCGCACCTACCACACCGCCTTCCGCACCGTTTGGGATTATGATAACAAGCCCTTTGGCTGGGAAGTGCAGGATGCCCGCCTTGGCGGCTTGATTCTCCGCGTCGAGGAATGCGGCAGACGCCTTCTGGCTTGGTCCAAGGGCGAACTTGACAGTATTCCCGAGCTTGAGGAAACGCCCCTGCCCTACTGGTACGGCAAAGACGGCGCCCGCATTGAGGAGCAAGCCCATTCCCGCGTTGCCTTCCTTGTAAAGCCGTGGTAAAGCGCGATGCTCCTCATGGAACATCGCGCAATGAATTGCAACCTCTCGGTTGCATGAATTGAAAGCCACGCTTTCGTGAATTGCCTACGGCATGAATTGTGCCTTTCGGCACATTGGTTGCAATTGGGTTCATAGAGCGCAGCGAGAATTCATGGCAAAGCCAATTCATGATGCGCCAGCATCAATTCATCAATCAAAACGAACAGAGCAAGAATAGGAGGATTTGTGTTTCCTCTTACTCTTGCTCTTTCTCTTTGTTTCTTGGTGTCGGGCTTTCCCTTATCTTACCGAAAGAACCTTTCTTTCGTACTCCTTGACCTCGCTGAGCCATGCGTCGCGCACGGGCACACCCATCAGCTCGCAGTAGTAATCCCAAACGGCGGCGAAGGGATAGGTCTTGAGCTCCTCGGTCAGGGCAAGACGGGAGGTGTAATCGCCCTCCAGCTCCAGCTGCATCAGCTTCGCGGTCGGCTCCAGGTATGCCTTCAGGAGCGCCTTGCACATATTGCGGGTACCGATGACCCAGGCGGCAACGCGGTTGATGGAGGCGTCAAAATAGTCAAGCCCGATATGCGTGCGCTCCACCAGACCCGTGCGGACGAGCGCCTGTGCAATGGCGTTCAGCTCGTCGTCCAGAATCACGACGTGGTCGCTGTCCCAACGGACGGGGCGGGACACGTGGAGCAGAAGCTCCTTGGTGTACAGAAGCACGGAGGAAACCTTGTCGGAAATGACCTCGGTGGGGTGGAAATGCCCTGCGTCCAGCGTGTAGGCAATTCCGCGGGAGGCGGCGTAGCCCAGCGCAAATTCGTTGGAGGAAACGGTGTAGGACTCCGCACCGATGCCGAACACCTTGCTCTCAAGCGCGTCCAGGTGGTAACGGGGGTCCATCTTCTCGCTCATGACCTCGTCCAGCGCGGTCATCATACGGTAACGCGGTCCCTCTCTGTCAACGGGAATGTCCTTGTAGCCGTCGGGGAACCAGAAGTTGGTCACACACTTGGTGTTCAGCTCTCTGCCGAACGCCTCGGAGATGCGACGGGTGCCCTTGCAGTGAGCAATCCAGAAGTCACGCACCGTTTTGTCAGCGGAGGAGATGGTAAAGCCGCTGTCCGCCATGGGATGAGAGAAGCAGGTGGCGTTGTAATCCAGCCCCACGCCCATCTCCTTTGCCCAATCAAGCCAGGAGGCAAAATGGCGTACCTCCAGCCCGTCGAGGTCCACCTTCTCGTCGGTATCCGCATAGATGGCGTGGAGATTGAGGCGGTGCTTTGAGGGAATCATGCCAAGCGCAAAGGTGAGGTCCTGGCGCAGCTCGTCCGCGGTGCGGGCTCTGCCGGGGTAGTTCCCCGTCGTCTGAATACCGCCCGACAGGGCAATATCCTGGAACAAAAATCCGTTGACGTCGTCCCCCTGCCAGCAATGCATGGAGATGGGAATGCGCTTGACGGCTTCAATGGCGGCGTCCGTATCAACGCCCATCTCCGCATAAATTTCCTTTGCAACCAAATAACGCTCGTAAGTAGTCATCGTTTTCTCCTTTTATTCTTGTGCGCTTTTTCCGAGATAAGCGGTGTAGACGGGAAGCTGTGCCTCCCATGCGTCATGCTCGGTGGGCGCATATGTTTTCAGCTCGGTGGAGGCGGCAACTGCCCTGCGCGCCTCGCGGAGTCCCTCCAGCTCTCCGAGGGCAATCATCTGCACCGCAATGTTCCCCATCACGGTTGCCTCGGCAGGTCCTGCCACCACGGTGGCACCCGTGGCATCTGCCGTCATGCGGCAAAGCAGGGTATCCTTGATACCGCCACCTAGCATATGAATGCACGGATATTTCACGCCCGTGAGGGAGCAGAGATTGTCGTAGTTCAGGCGGTATTTCATCGCCAGGGACTGATAGATACAGCGCATAATTTCTCCGCGCGTTTGGGGCACGTACTGTCCCGTTGCACGGCAGAACGCCTGTACTCTTGCGGGCATATCGCCAGCCAGCTCAAACTCGGGGGCATCCACGTCAATCCAGGCACGGAACGGCTCTGCCGCAAGCGCCTCGCGCTCCAGGTCCGCATAGGAGGGGCTTTGCCCCTGCCGTATCCATTCCCGCCTTGCCTCCTGAATGAGCCAGAGCCCCATAATGTTTTTGAGCAGACGGATGCTGCCGCCAAAGCCGCCCTCGTTGGTATACTGCACGCGCTCCGTCTCGTCATTGATCAGGGGAGCCGAAAGCTCGGTACCGAACAGACTCCAGGTCCCACAGCTGATGTAAGCAAAATCGCCCTCTGCAGGAGCCGCCGCCACGGCGGAGCCGGTATCGTGGGTGCAAACGGCAATCACAGGCACCTCGTCCTGCCCCATTTCCTTGGCAAACTCGGGCAGCAGGGTGCCGTACACCTCGCCGCTTTCAATCAGCTCGGGCAGCATATGGGTGGGAATGCCAAGTCGCAAAAGCAGCTCCGTATCCCACTCGCGCGTCACGGGGTCGAGGAAATTGGTGGTAGAGGCGTTGGTCCTCTCCACGCGCTTCGCCCCCGTCAGGAAATAGGCAAACAGGTCCGCTATCATCAGCAGCTTGTCGGAGGCAGCGAGCATCTCGGGGCGCTCCTTTGCCAGATAGTACAGCTGATACAGCGTATTAATCCGCATGGTCTGAATGCCCGTGCGGCGGTAAATCTCGGCGCAGGGCACCTGCCCGTACACCCTCTCCTGCACGCCGACGGTGCGCTCGTCGCGGTAATGAACGGCATTTCCAAGCATCTCGCCGTTTTTGTCAATCAGGGCGAAGTCCACACCCCAGGTATCAATGCCGACGGCATCAATTTTCACACCCGTCTGGCGCAGCTTGTAAAACGCCTGCTTGATTTCATGCCACAGCCGCAGCACGTCCCAGTGCATCGTTCCAAGCACGGACACCGTCACGTTGTCAAAGCGGTGGATTTCCTCCATCGTCAGGCGCCCGTCCTCGTACCGTCCCAGCATCGCTCGGCCGGAGGAGGCACCGAAGTCAAAGGCAAGAACAACCTTCATGCAAAGCTCCTAAAATATAGTTTTCTATATTTTACCACGCGAGCGGCCCCGTGTCAATTTGATTTTTATTTTTCCGCGCCCCAAGAGGGGTTTTCCAAAAAACAATCGCCCGCAGGGTCACCTGCGGGCGAAGTGCGTTAAGCCATAAGGTTGCGCAGATATTTGCTCATAAAGCCGTTTCGCTTTCCGTCAAAGCCGCGGATATGCGCCTGTCCGTACAGCGCCTTGGCTCGGGTGGCGTCCTGAGGAACGCCGTCGCCGCAATCATACATACAGCCCAAGAGGAAAGTGGCGCGGGCGTTGCCCATTCTGGCAGCGAGGAGCCGCAAACGCGCCGCCTCCTTGCGGTCTCCGCGGTGGTATGCGACGCAGGAACGGGCATACACCTTACGGGCAAGGCGCTTTTTCTCGCGCGCATCAAGCTCCTCAAGCGCGGCGTCTGCCCCCTCAATTCCTGCCGCCTTGGCGCGGCCAAGATAGTCCCTTGCGCGCGCGGCATCGTAGCGGACGCCGTGATTTTTGCCCGTCAGTACCCCAAGTCGGTACGCCGCACGGGCGTCACCTGCCTCTGCCGCCCGTTCGTAAAGCGCGGCGGCGTCACGGGGGGAGGGCTTCATTCCTCTACCCGAAAGCGTCAGGTCCCCCAGCAGGCAAAGCGCGCCCGTGTGCCCGATTTCAAGGGCGGGGGTCAGGGCGGATACCGCCTCGGTATGCTTTCCCTCTGCGGCAAGCGTGCGTGCCACGCCGAAGGCGGCGTCTGCCTCCTTGCGCATCCGTTCTGCGCGCCCTGCGCCCTCGCAGGAGCCAAGGCGTGCCGCCTCGTCGTACAGGGCAAGCGCCTCACGGGGGAGGCGCTCTCCGCCGATGCCGTCCAACAGGCAGTCTGCAAGCAGCACGATAGCGGCAGGGTCCTTGCGCTCAGCGGCAAGGAGATACGCCTGTCTTGCGGCGCGGGGGTCGGGCGCCCCGTAAAGCAGCCCGTTCATATAGTAATCGCCCAGTCGGATATAGGCGGCGGTATTGCCGCTCTCTCCCAGCTCGGTCAGGTAGCGCACCACCTTGTCCTCGTCGCGCTCGGTGCCCTCTCCCCGCATACACAGAGTTGCCGCCATTTCCACGGCGGGCAGATAGGACATTTCTGCGGCGCTCTCAAAATAGGTATACGCAATGTGGGGCAGCCCCTTTTCCTGTGCGTATTTGCCAACGGCGTACAGCTCCACGGAGTTGTCGGGTGTTTCCATGGCGGACGGCGGCATTTCCCCTTGCTTGCCAAGAAACGCAAGGCGCATCAGCAGCCCTCTCCAGAGGGGCAGGCGCGCGAGGTAGTACCGCGCGGCGGGGCGGTTTCCGTGCAGGAAATAATAGCGCGCAACGCGCAGGGCAGAGGCATCGTGCCCCATATCCGCCGCACGGCGCAGCTGCAGCAGCGCCCCCTGCTCGTCCCCCATGCGCCGCAGATACGCCGCGTAGGCGGCCGCTGCAAGCCCGTCCGAGCGGGCGGCGTGGGACAGCCAGAATTCATACAGGTCGGGGGCGGCTTGCCTTGCTCCGCTTTTTTCAAGGCAACGGCATACGGCATAGGCGGCAAGCGGTACACCCAGGTCCGCCGCCTTGGCATACGCATCGCAGGCGGCGCGGTATTTCTTTTGCTTTTCTGCCTGAATGCCGCGCGTATAAAGCGCCTCTGCTGCCGCGCCGTCAGAAAAGCAACCGCAGGCAGGACAGGGGTCGCCCCCCGTCCCGTTCCATTCGTAGCCGCATTCTCTGCAAATCATCTTCTTGCCTCCCTTCGCCAAAATAGGGGAAAATTCGTCCTTTTCTATCTTTTATTGTACCCCTTTTTTGACAGACTGTCAAGAAAAAGCACCGCCCGCGCATGAAAGTGCCCCGCTCCGTGCATACTGACCTCAGACTATGACACAAAGGAGAGTCCCTATGTTTTGCCACAAAAAACCAACCCCCGGGCAAACCGCCATGAAGATTACGGGAATCGTGCTTGCCGCCGTCGGTGCCATGACCGTGGCGGGCTACGTCCTGTCCAAGTGCAATTGCCTTGGCAAGCGCATGAAGCGCCTTGCCTGTAAATGCGACGAGAGAATTGCAGAAACCATGAAGAATATCCGCGACACCGTCACGGGCGTGGCGCAGGGTGTCACAAGCGCTACCACGCCCCCCGAGGTCGGCGGTCCCAGCGCCCGCGGCGGCGCCTGCGACTGCGTACCCGAAAGCTATCACCCCACCTCCTTCACCGACCTTGGGTCGTAAGGCACCCAAGGGGTACCAATGAAGCAAATCCGCTCACGCGCGCCTATGTAGCGACCTGTCGGTCATGAAGCGCTTGCCCTGCAAGCATGAAATGCATGTTGGCATGAGTGGATTTGTTTCATTTCATGTACGACGGGTGGGAGTACGCTTCATCCCGCTTTGCGGGACTTCATCACGAAGTGACTTCATCCGTCGCAGACGGACTTCATTATGCCAAAAGAACACCACCTGCCTTCTCCTGTGGGAGAGGGCTTTTTTATTTTGCCGACCGCTTCCTTATATGATTTCACGCACGCGGGCGCGAGGCGCTTTTTTGCCGTTTGGCATATGATAAAAGAGGGAGGATGCAATATGACGGTGCTTGTGCTTGAGGGAGATGCCAGACAAAGGTGGGCGGCGGCGGAGCTTCAGACGCTGGGGTACAGCGTGCGATTCGTGACAAAAGAGGAATACGCGGACGGCAAGCTGCCCTGCGGCGCGGACCTTGCGCTGTTCCCCATTCCCGCAACGAGGGACGGCGTTCATCTCGCCTGCTCGCTGGAAAAGCCGCCTCCGCTTCTGACCCTTGCGTCGGGGGGACCTGCGCGCTTATTCGGGGGCGGCTTTTCCAGCGATTTTATCAGCCGTATGCGGCATAGCGGCAGAGAGGTGACGGACCTGCTCTCCATTCCCTCCTTTACGGAGGAAAACGCGGCGCTGACCGCCGAGGCGGCACTGGGGGTGGGCATGACCGCCGCGGGGCAAAGCATGCGCGGGCTTTCCGTCGGGATTGTGGGCTACGGGCGGATTGCCTCGCGCCTTTGTCGGCATCTTTTGCTGCTCGGGGCGCGCGTGCGGGTCTTTGCCCGCAGCGAGGAGGCGCGCCTTGCGGCAATGCTGGACGGTGCCGATGCCTATGACACCGCCCTCTTGCGGCGGCACGCCCCTGCCCTCCGTCTGCTGTTCAACACCGCCCCTGCACCCCTCTTGACCCTGCGCGTGACCGAGAAGCTCTCGGACTGCGCCATCGTGGAGCTGGCATCGGGGAGGGAAAATATCACGCTCCCCGAGGGGCGCGGGGACCTTTCGCTTCATTTTGCACACTCCCTGCCGGGGAAGGTCTTCCCCGTTTCTGCGGGACGCATCATTGCCCGCACCCTTGACCAAACCATGCAAATAGAAGGACTTAGGAAAACATGATAGGATACGCCTTTTGCGGCTCCTTTTGTACGCTCTCCCATTCTCTTGCCGCCCTGAGACGCTTGCGTGCGGAGGGTGCGGAGGTACAGCCCATTTTCAGCGAACGCGTCGCCACCACGGACACCCGCTTCTGGCGGGCAAAGGACTTTGTTTCAACGGTGGAAGCCATGTGCGAGAAAAAGGGACTGTACACCATTGTCGATACGGAGCCGCTCGGCCCCAGCGTGCATCTTGACGCGCTGGTGGTCGCACCCTGCACGGGCAACACTCTTGCAAAGATTGCCCAGGGGATTACGGACTCTGCCGTCACCATGGCGGCAAAGGCACACATCAGGGCGGACCGCCCTCTGCTTCTTGCCCTGTCCTCCAACGACTCCATGAGCGCAAACCTCGCAAACATTGCCTTGCTTCTGCAACGCAAGCAGGTGTTTTTCGTGCCCATGCGACAGGACGACCCGGAAAAGAAGCCCCATTCCCTCGTGGCAGATTATACTGCCCTGCCCGATTGCCTTTCGGCGGCGCTCGAGGGGCGCCAGCTCCGCCCTCTGTTTCTGTAAACACACTTGCGAAGCAAAAACTTCACTGCGCGTAGCGCAACTTCACTTGTGCAAAGCACAAACTTCACTGCGTAGCAACTTCACTTGTGCAAAGCACAAACTTCACTTTTGCGATAGCAAAAACTTCACTTGTACGAAGCACACGCACCACTTCACGCCGACCCCGTCGGCTATATCACGCTTGCGAAGCAAGCATATCACGCCAACGCAGTTGGCATATCACGCGGCGTATGCCGCTATATCACGCCGCCACAGGCGGTTATATCACGCACCGCAGGTGCCAGCTGCGCCCGTTGTTTCTATAAAAAACGAAAAGGAGCCGTTTGGCTCCTTTTCGTTTGCGGTCACTCCCCCGCCATCAGCACGGCAAGCTTTGCAAGCACGTAACCGTAGCAATACTCGGCTTCGTAGTAGGCGCGCCCTCCGTAGCGGCGCAGCAGCTGCCGCTCGGAAAGGTTGGAATACGCCAGCGCCTCCTCAATTAGCGCGGCGGCGCCCTCCTCTGTCTCTGCCTCGCTTGGCAATATCCCGTAGTAGTCGCCGATGGCGTAAATGGCAAGGTGCTCCTTCACCTGCCGCTCCGCCTCCGCCCGTGTCAGCTCTCTTGCGGTGCCCTCCGTCGCCTGGTAGGAGGCGCGGGCAAAGCCGTCCAGCGACTGCATTGCCTCCTGTCCAAACTGCTCAACGCAGGCATCGTAAAGATGCTCCCTGCTGTAAAGGTAAACCTCCTCTATTTCGGCAAGGAGCCCGTCTGCAAGCTTGTCAATCTGCCCCTCGGGCAGCGACTTGTACGTCAGCGCCTCCTCCATTGCCTTCCAGAGCGCCGCCTCAAAGACGGCAAGGCGGTCCTCCTCTAAAAGAAGCGCCCTTCGCGCCTCGCGCCGCAGGGCGGTAACGGGGTCGGGCTCGTCCTCAAACAGCCCCATTTTCCCGGTCACGGTTTCCTCTGTCAGGGGCGGCACCTCGTAGTCCACCATAAAAACGGGCAGGACAAACAGCGTCACCGCCTTGCCCGCGCGCCCCTCGTCCTCGCAGTCGGCGGGGTAGGTGCCTCTGACGGTCACCTCTCCGCGGCTTGCGTAGCAAATGCGAACGGAATAGGTGCGCGTTGTGAGCGTGCCGTCTCCGTCAAAATCGTCACGGATATCAAAGGTAATAAAGCCCCCCACCGTCTGCCCGACGAGCGCGGCGGCAAAGCCCTCTCCCATCGTAAGGTCGGCGGTCGCAAGGTCGTAACGCCCCGTCCCGAAGAGATACTGCGTCGGTCCGCCCTCCTCCTGATAATAGCATTGGAGATAGACCGTGCATCCTGCGGGCACCTGCCCGCTGACCGACAGGCGGCTGTCCGAGGGGGTAACTCCCACGAGCGCCGCCTCAAGCGCGGGCACGGGGAAGCTGCCGCTTCCAAGCTCGAGCAGATACGGCTTTTCAAGGGGCGCGCCCTCGCCGACGGAAAACCCGTCCGTTACACGTGTACCGTCGTCAAGATACCCCTCGTAATAAAAGGCAAGCACGTCCCCGTCCCGAGCGGGCTTATTATATTCACGCTCTCCGTCCTTCACAGGGCGTTTCAGGGAAAGCAGAAGCGCGTGCAGATACTCCTCCACCTCACCGTCCGTCACGGCGTAATCGGCAGGCAGGTCAAGGGGCGGAAGCCCCTCCTCCGCCAGCGTCACGTATTCGGAATGGTCGGCGTAGGAAAATCCGCAGGAGCAAAGGGACAGCAAAAGAACAAGGGACAGCAGCGCGGCTCCAATCCGTTTCATATGCCCTCCTCGCCCACAGGGGGCCGCAGGGCATCCGCAGCGGCGGTTGCCAGCTTGTCACAGCGCTCGTTGTAGGGGTGTCCGTCATGTCCCTTGACCCAGACCAGCTCTACCCTGTGACGGGAAAGCAGGGGCATCAGCCGCTGCCACAGGTCGGGGTTTTTGACCTTTTTCCATGCGCGCGCCTGCCACTCTGCAAGCCAGAGCGTCACGCCGTCCACAAGATACTTGGAATCCGAGGTCAGCGTTACCTCGCACGGCTCCTTCAGCGCCTCCAGGGCGGAAATGGCACCGAGCAGCTCCATGCGGTTGTTGGTGGTGTTTCCCTCGCCCCCCGAAAGCTCCTTTTCCACGCCCCGATAGACGAGAATGGCGCCCCAGCCCCCGGGTCCGGGGTTTCCTCGGCAGGCGCCGTCTGTATATATTTCAACTTTTTTCACGGCACTCCTCCCTCAAAAGAATGACCGCCCTCCCCGTCTTGCGACGAGAGACGGCGGTCAGAATGGCCTTAATCCTCCACAAGGTCAGGATTGATTGCGTTTGCAACCTCCTGCATTGCATTGTCAAACAAAGAGCCGATGCGGTACTGCTCTGCGTATTCAGCGGAGCCGTAGTTCTGATACAGGTCTACCCAGTACTTCTGGGTTTCGGTCAGCTCGGGCTCGTAGATTTCAACCAGGCGGTATGCCACCAGCGTCTCAAGCACGACCTGCTCTGCCTCTGCCTTCACAGCCGCCTTCCAATCCTGGTCCTTGTACTTGTACTGCTTCACGAAGCTGCGGAAGTTCTTGTACTTTTCCTGATTGGTGCTGCTGCCGTAGTACTCTGCCTTGAGCTCGTCAATCAGACCGCGGTATGCAACGTGCACGGCACGGGAGGGAAGCTTGGTCCCCTCGTCTGCCTTGACTGCCTCCAGCATATTCTCCCAGACAATCTTGCCGACTGCCCAGCTGTATTCGTTATTGAGCTCGTTCTGCACCTGCTTTTCGGCGTAGGCGGTGTAGGACTCGACGATTGCCTCGTCAATGTTGGCGGTCGCGCCCTCCTCCAGGGTTTCTACGTAAGCGGTTTCTGCCTTGGTCAGCGCTTCCTTTGCCTTAGTCTCGGCCTCCTTTGCCTTGGTCAGCTTATCCTCGAGCTCCTTGAGCTCTGCCTTGGTCAGCGCCTTGTCGCCCGTCTTAGCGGCGCCCTCGTCGTATGCGGTCTGGGCATCCGTCTTTGCCTTGTCTGCTGCCTTCCAGGTAATGTAGGCGGCAACGTATTCGTCCAGCTTTTCCTCGCTGCCCTCTGCGGTGTACTTCAGCAGGTCTACGATATCGTCGTAAGCCAGCTCCACGTCAATGAAGCTGCCAACGGCAACGTGGCAGGTGACGGTCTTGCCGGCAAGCGCCATCGTCTTGCCGTCGTCCATCTTGATTTCGCTCTCTGCCTCGCTGTCAGCGTCAAAGGTATAGGTGGTGGTGGCAAACTTCTCAGCCGCCTCAAAGCCCGCGCGGTCGGTTGCCGTGGGGTCTGCGGGAAGCACGTACTCTACCTCAACGGTAAAGGTCTTGGCATTTTCACCCGTGCCAACGGTAATCTTCTGGGGCTCGTCGGTCTCGCCAATCTTGAGGCCTGACAGCTGCTGTGCAAAGCCGGTCTTGCCCTCGCCGAGGATTTCCTTGTCAATCTTTGCGTTGTCGGTACCCAGCACGCCGTGATACTGCTCGGCGGTTCCGGTTCCCTCCTTGTAGGTGAAGTAGACGTGGTCCCCCGCGACCACCTCGCCGCCCTCGCCAATGCTGTCACGGGCTGCAAAGGTGACGGTCACGGTCACGGTCTTGTCACCCA
>JAFQJX010000100.1 GCA_017397205.1 Clostridia bacterium
ATTCAAAACTCTTGTTTTCTCTTAAAAACTCTTAAATTCTCCCGTTTTCTTGAGTTTTTGCAGAGGGCACGGGCTGGGTCAGCAGGGCGGCAAGCGCAAGCAGGGCAGGGTAAGTGCCCTCGCCCGTCTGCCACAGCAGCCCAAGCGAGAGGAAAACGCCGAAAAAAAGCGTGATACCGCCCACCGCCTGCCCCACAAGATAAACCGTCCTTGCCGTGAGGCGCGGCGACAGCAGACACATCAGAATCCGCTCTCCGTCCATCTCCCCAAGCGGCACGAGATTGCACACCGCCGCCGCGAGGCACGCCTCCCCGAATTCCCGCGCAAAGGGCAACAGCTCCCCCGTCAGGAGGGTGATCAGATAGCAGGCGAGGTTGGCAAGCGGACCCGACAGCGCCACCACCAGCTCCTGGCGGTAGGACATGGGGCAGGCGGCAGAAAGGCGGATTCCCCTTGCCACCGCCACGGCACGGGGCGGCGGCAGCCCCAGGGCGGAGAAGGCAAGCAGATGCCCACATTCGTGAAAGGCGGCGGCAAGCGTCGCCGCAAAAAAGAGGTAAACCCCCTCAAAATACAAAACCGCCCCCACCCATAACAGCGAGGGCACCAAAAGCCGTATTCTTCCAACGCGCCGTTTCATACCCCACTCCTTTCCCTCTATTATATAGCAGGAAAGGGGAAAATAGAAAAGCCGCAGGCAGGGTGCCTGCGGCTTGTAAATTGTATGGGCTTAATATGCCTTGCCCCAGTAAACGAGGGACTTTGCGGGCTTGCCGCAGCAGACGCAGGTGTCGCCGATGGGCTCCTCGCCAAAGGGCATACAGCGGGAGGTCACGTCGGCAACCTCCTTGAGCTTCTCCTCGCAGGCGAGCTCGCCGCACCACATGGCGCGGATATAGCCGCTTCTGTTGTTTGCAAGGTCCACGAGGGTGTCCAGGTCGGTGGCGTCCCAGGTGCGGTTTCTGCGGTTTTCAAGCGCCTTTTCATACAGCGCGGCGCGAAGCGCCTCCAGCGTTTCGGGAATGACGGCTTCCAGGTCATCCTGGCTGACGAACAGCTTTTCGCGGTTGTCACGGCGGACGAGGACGCACTGCCCGTTTTCAATATCACGGGGTCCGATTTCAAGACGGAGGGGCACGCCCTTCATCTCATATTCGCTGAACTTCCAGCCGGGGCTGTTGTCGGAGGCATCCAGCTTGACGCGGCAGAACTTGGACAGGCGGGCGCGGAGCGCCTCAGCCGCCTCCAGCACGCCCTCCTTGTGCATCTGCACAGGAATGATAACGACCTGAATGGGTGCAACGGCGGGGGGCAGGACCAGACCGCTGTCGTCGCCGTGCGTCATAATGATGCCGCCGATGATACGGGTGGAAACGCCCCAGGAGGTCTGGTGGCAGTACTTGAGCTGATTGTCGCGGTCCAGATACTTGATATCAAAGGCGCGGGCAAAGCCGTCCCCGAAGTTGTGGGTGGTACCGCCCTGAAGCGCCTTGCCGTCGTGCATCAGCGCCTCTACGGTGTAGGTTGCCTCGGCACCTGCGAACTTCTCCTTGTCCGTCTTGCGGCCGCGCAGGACGGGCATACCGAGGTCGCCCTCAAAGAAGTTTGCGTAGATTTCCAGCATCCTTAGGGTCTCCTCCTGCGCCTCCTCTGCGGTGGCGTGCATGGTGTGACCCTCCTGCCACAAAAACTCGCGGCTACGCAGGAAGGGACGGGTGGTCTTCTCCCAACGCACGACGGAGCACCACTGATTGTACAGCTTGGGCAGGTCGCGGTAGGAGCGGATGATATTGGCGTAATGCTCGCAGAACAGCGTCTCGGAGGTGGGACGGACGCAAAGACGCTCCGTCAGCTGCTCGCTGCCGCCCATGGTGACCCAAGCCACCTCGGGGGCAAAGCCCTCCACGTGCTCCTTCTCCTTGTTGAGCAAGCTTTCGGGAATGAACATAGGCATGGATACGTTCTCGTGCCCCGTTTCCTTGAAACGGGTGTCCAGAATGCGCTGAATGTTCTACCAGATGGCGTAGCCGTAGGGGCGGATAATCATACAGCCCTTGACGCTGGAATAGTCAATCAGGTCTGCCTTTTTGACAATGTCGGTGTACCACTTTGCAAAATCCTGCTCCATGGGGGTAATCTGTTCTACAAACTTCTTGTCGGCGTTTGCCATGGTCTGTCTCCTAATAATAAGAAAAGAAATATAATGTAACATAGGTATTATATAAGATACGTGCGCGTATGTCAAGTTTGCCACGGAAAAATGTTCGTCGGGCACAAGCGCATCTCACCCTTTGAAAAAAGTAAAAAAATAGACGCCAATGACGCGAAAAATTGCAAATTGCTATTGCAAAAAATGCGAAAAAGGGGTATAATAGGAGAAAATTCAGTTCAAATTTGCAATTTTGCAAGGTTGTTGATGCAAAATGAGGAGTTTATGAGTAATTTTAAGGCAGACAAGAGCGCCCTGCAGGCGCTGCTTGAGCATGAGCGGCTTGCATACCGCGATTTTCAGGGGCAGGGGCTGCACCTGGACCTCTCACGCGGTAAGCCGTGTGCGGACCAGCTGGACCTCTCGCTTCCGATGCTGGACCTTTCCGTCTGGCGTGACAAGGACGGCACCGACTGCCGTAACTACGGCGGCCTTTACGGGCTGGACCGTATGCGCACCTTCTGGAGCGAGGTAACAGGGCTTCCCTTTGCCAATATCGTGGCGGGCGGAAACTCCAGCTTGAATATGATGTTTGACGCGCTCAGCCGTGCGATGCTGTTCGGCGTGGCGAATTCTCCCCGTCCCTGGTGCAAGGAGGACGAGGTCAAGTTCCTTTG
>JAFQJX010000101.1 GCA_017397205.1 Clostridia bacterium
CTTGTTGGTGCCGACGCCGGGCTCCTCCGTGGTGGTGAAATAGCCGGCCTTGTAATAGGTGCCGTTCGGCCCGTTTACAACGTCGTAGGTAGCGCCGCTCGCAAGCATAACACCCATCGTACACATGACGTTCAGCCCTGCCTCGCAGAAGACGAACATTGCCTCGTCGTTGATGGTGTTCGTTCCGCCGTTGGAATAATCCGCCTTGGTGGAGCCCGTTCCGCGAACGACGGACCAGCCGATGTCCTGAATATCGTCACCGTACTGCACGTGCTCCTGGGTCCAGCCGTACACGCCGTAGAGAGCAAAGTCAGCGCGGCCCTGTGCAATAATTTCTTCAGCACTCGGCAGATAGCTGGGAATACGGACGTCGTCGACGGAGCCGGAGGCGTTGGTAATCATATTACCCAGGTGGGTGCCCGCCTGATCAACGAACTCTGCGCCAGCAGGGGATACGCTGCCGATGACCATTCCCGCAGAGGGGTCGGTGATGGGCTGCGAGGGGTCGTAAACGGAGGTAGTGCCGTCGTCATCCTCATCGTCGTCGTCATCATCGGGCGTCGGGGGAGGGGTTCCGCCGCAGGACACCAGCATGCTGAGGACCAGCAGAAGAAGCAGAAGGGTACGGAATAGTTGCTTCATAAATTTTTCTCCTTTGCGCGCGTGCGAGATGCACGCATATTGTAACAGTAATATTATACATAACGCGCGGCGCGCGGTCAAGGCGCAGATATGACAAAAAACAGGGGCGCTTTTTGTAACAAAAAGACAGGGCGACTGTTGTCACCCTGCCAAAATCAGTGCTCGTATTCGCTTTTTAACTCGTATTCGCTTTTTAAGAGAGTGCTTCGGGCAAGAAAAGCGGGGTCCGCCTGTCACGGCGCCCGCCTGCGTGTGTGCCGAAGGAGCGTCCAAAGACAAAGCATCGCTGCCCTTGAGTGCAAAAAGGCAAGGAGGAGCCATTATTCAGGGAGCCGCTCCGTCCTTTTGTAGCCGTCAAGCTCGGCGCGGCACATGGCGCCGAAGATGCGGTGCCTCAGCCCCGGGTACCTTCCCTCAAGCTCCTTCAGCAGCTCCTTCATACGGGTGCGCTCCGTTGCCTTGTCCTCGGGACAGGTGGTTTGTACCACGGGCAGCGCCGTGTGACGGGCAAAGTACGCGACGTCCTTTTCCTTGGCATAAATCATAGGGCGGATGAGCGTCAGGTCGCGCTGGGAAAGATAAGTAACGGGGGAAAAGCTGCCAAGCCGCCCTTCAAAAAAGAGGTTGAGCAGAAACGTCTCCACCGCATCGTCAAAGTGATGCCCCAGCGCCACCTTGCTGCAGCCCTCGGCTTTGGCGGCGGCGTGCAGGGCGCCCCTGCGCATTTTGGCGCACAGGGAGCAGGGGTTTGATTCCTTGCGGGTGTCAAACACAACCCTGGAAATCTCCGTCACCTCGCGGTGAAAGGGCACGTCAAGGGAGCGGCAGAAGTCCTCCACGGGCGTAAAATCCATATCGGGGAGGCCGAGGTCAACCGTCACCCCGACCAGGTCAAATTTTTTTGGGTAAAAGCGGCGCAGCCCCGCCAGGGCGGCAAGCAGCGTCAGGGAGTCCTTGCCCCCCGAAACGCCGACGGCAATGCGGTCGCCCTCCTCAATCATATCGTAATCCTCCACGGCACGCCGTACGAAGGACAAAATGCGCCGAAGCTCTTTCATAGATGCACCGTCCGAAAAAATCTTTCATATTCTTGTAATGTATCACATTACGGAGGTTTTACAATGGCAATTCGCGTATATATTGACCAGGGGCATAACCCAAGCAGCCCCAACACGGGGGCGGAGGGAAACGGCCTTCGTGAGCAGGATATTACATACGAGGTGGGGCAGCGGCTGTATCTGCGCCTGTCAGCCGACCCCAACTACGTAGCACGGCTGTCCCGTCCCACCCCCACAACGCAGCTTGGCACCAGCAATGCAGGAAGCTTGCGGGCGCGCGTTGCGGGCGCGGAGGCGTTCGGTGCCGACCTGTTCCTCAGCATTCATACCAATGCGGCGGCCGACCCGAGTGCGAACGGCACCGAGGCGCTGGTATACGCCGTGAGCTCCCCTGCGGGGCGGCTTGCGGAGGACATCGTGGGGCAGGTTTCCACCGTGACGGGGCTTCGCAACCGTGGCGTGATTGCCCGTCCCGGGCTGTACGTGCTGCGCCGCACCTCCATGCCTGCCGTTCTGGTGGAGCTCGGCTTTATCACCAATCCCGGAGATGCCGCCGCCATGCGGGATAACCCGGGGCTGTTTGCCGAGGGAATCTACCGCGGCATGAACGCTTATTACGGCGTCTGACGGCTTACTGTCCGTCCTCGGGGAGCGTGAGCGTCAGGTGGGTGCAGGAGAGAAACTCCTCCGCCGCCACCACGCTGTCTGCGGGGAAGATATGCTCTGCGCCGCAAACGGGGCAGAAGACGCAAACCCCCTCGTCGGTGACGTTGAACTCATACTGCCCTGCGTGACAGGGACAGTCAATTTCCCCGTCCGCCTCCAGCTCCTTGACGAGGAAGCGCACGATATCGTACACCTGCGCGTCCGTCATAATCTGTTCGGGGTCCACGTCGGGGGAGGAGCGAAGCTCCTCAAGGGTTCTGACGTCCATCTGCGCGAGCAGGGTGGCAAGCTCCTCGCCTGACCGCTCTACCGCTTCGTCCACCTGCTCACGGCTCCCGATAAAGCCGATATCCATGTGGGTATAGTGACAGGAGAGCAAAAAGGGCTCCTCCCCGAAAAACACCTTCGGGGAAACGACGTATTGGTGATTTTTACCGCAAAAAACGCAGGGGACGGAAAGGCGGATTTTCTTGTCCTGGGTATAGGTGACGTCCATGTGGCTTTCGCCGCACTGACATTTGATTTTCAGCATCTCGCACGCGAGGGGCAGCTCGCCCACCACGCCGTAAATGGCGTAGCCGCACCCGGGGCAGCGGTACGCCACGAAATTCTGCTTGCTTTCAAGTATCATACTTACTTCCTTACACGTGTGATTGTCTTGTCCGTTACGAGAAACGAAACGGGCAGGTCGTGCGCCTCGCGCGGGAGGGTATCGGCAACGTCCTCCTCATAGCATACCCCAAGGGAAACACCGCGAAACGTGGCAAGATAGCGGTCGTAATAGCCGCCGCCCTGACCGAGGCGGTAGCCCTCCCTGTCATAGGTAAGGGCAGGCACCAGCATCACGGTGCGCTCGGTGGGGGTGAACAGAGGACACTCCTCCCCGGGGGCAGGAATGCCGTAGGCACCCGGGACAAGCTCCGTTTCACTCTCCACGAGGTAAAACTGCATCACCCCGTCCCCCTCACAGCGGGGATAGGCGACGGGAATGCCCCTCTGTCGGGCATAGCTGCAAATCAGCTGGAGCGTGATTTCACCGCGCGTCGGTGCATAAACGAGCAGGGCGTCTGCCTCTGCAAGGGCACCCCCACGCGCGATATTTTTCTGAATGACGGCATCGCGGAGGAGCCGCATCATAGGGGAGCGCTTGGCGCGCCTTTGTCGGTAGTGGGCGCGGAGCGCCTCTTTTTCGTTCGGGGTCATTTTGCAAGCACGGCGGTGTACAGCTCTGCCGCGGCGTCAATGCCCAGCATACAGCTGACAAGCTCCGCGCCGAACTCCACGGCGGCGCCCATGCCCACGGCGGTGGTAAAGGGTCCGTCCGTAATCACGCGCCCCTCGCATTTCTTTGCCCCCTCAAGGTACCCCTCAAAGCCGGGATAACACACGGCGTAGCGCCCCTTGAGATAGCCGCGCTTGCCGAGCACCATGGGCGCGGCGCAGATAGCCGCAACCCGCCCACCCTTTTCAAGGGTGCGCGCAAGCAGGGCGTCCATGCCCTCCCATGCGTCCAGGTTGGCGCTGCCGGGCATGCCGCCCGGCAAAATCAGGAGGGAAATATCGTCGCCCATTTCCTTTTCCGTCAGGTCTGCCTCCACGGTGATGCCGTGGGAGCCCGTGACGCGCTTTTTTCCGATGCCAACCGTTTTCACCTCAAGGGAAGCACGGCGTAAGAGGTCCACGGGGGTGAGGGCCTCAATTTCCTCAAAGCCGTCAGCGAGTAAAAGATAAATCATAGTCAAATCCTTCCGTCAGTCTCCGCTTGCGCCGCGGCGGCTGACCATTTCCATAAATTGGTCCTGTGTCATCATCAGCTCTCTCGGTTTGGTGCCGTTGGGAGGGCCGACGATGCCCAGCATTTCCATCTGGTCAATGTACTTGGCGGCCTTGCCGTAGCCAAGACCGATACGGCGCTGGAGCAGCGAGGTGGAAATATTGCCGTTTGCAAACGCCACCTGGCACGCCTCCATAAAGCGGCTGTCCTCAAAGATATCGCCGTCCGCCTCGTCGTCCTCGTCACGCTCCACCGTCCGCTTGCCTGCGTTTTTGTACTTTTCGGTTTCGCTTTCAATCTGGGCGCTGATGATTTCGTCGTAGGTGTTGCCCGTGGTGTTCTGCTTGAGGAAGGTGACGACGTTTTCCACCTCCTCGTCCGTCACGAAGGCACTCTGCATACGGACGGGCTCGCGTCCCTTGATGCTTGCCAGGGCGTCGCCCTTGTCCAGGAGCTTTTCCGCACCCACCGTATCCAGAATGGTACGGGAGTCCGTGCCCGAGGAAACGTGCAGGGCAATACGGGTCGGGATATTTGCCTTGATGACACCCGTAATCACGTCCACGGAGGGGCGCTGGGTACCGATAATCAGGTGAATACCTGCGGCGCGCGCCTTTTGCGCAATCCGCGCGATAGCGGGCTCCACGGCGTCACGCACCTGCATCATCAGGTCGTTGAGCTCGTCAATGACGATGATAATAGTGGGCTGCGGCTCACCGAGAGTGGGGTCCTGCCTGACGATGCGGTTGTAGCCCGCGATGTTCCGCGTGCCCGTCTTTTCCATCAGGGAATAGCGGCGCTCCATTTCACCCACCGCCCAGATCAGGGCACCTGCCGCCTTCTGCGGCTCAACGACGGGAGGAATGAGCAGATGCGGAATACCGCTGTAAACGGAAAGCTCCACGCGCTTGGGGTCCACGAGAATGAGCTTGACCTCGTCGGGCCTTGCGCGGTAAAGCAGAGAAACGAGAATGGAGTTCATGAGAACGGATTTACCCATACCCGTTGCACCTGCAATCAGGCAGTGGGGCATTTCCGCGATGTCGGCAAACTGCGTTCCGCCCGTGACGGTTGCACCGAGGGGCACGCGCGTGACCGTTTCGCCGTTTTTGAACTCGGACGTGTCAATCAGCGAGGACAGGCGCACGGTGGTGGGAGTGCGGTTCGGGATTTCCACGCCGAGGTAGGGCGTATTGGGAACGGGGTTGATACGCACGCTCTCCACGGCAAGATTCAGGGCAATATCGCTGGAAAGGTTGATGAGCTGCTGAATGCGCACGCCGTCGGGGGGCGAGATGCAGAAGCGGGTAATACGGGGACCCACCATCACCTGCTTGACCTCTACCGCAAAGCGGAATTTCTGGAACGCCGCCACCAGCAGGTCGCTCAGCTCGTCAATCTCCGATTCTGAATTCTGGTTGACGATCGGCGCGGAGCGCTTGAGCAGGGAAAGAGGCGGGAACAGGTAGGAGGTGGGGGCGGGAGCCGCCTGTGTCTGCCGTGTGGCAGGGGTTGCCGTGCGGGTGCTGACGGGAGCAGTCGCGGGCGCCGCGGGAGCGCTTTGAACGGGCGCCTGTATGGGGCTTGGCTGCGCGGGAGCGGTTACTTGCGTAGGTGCCGGTGCAGGCGCAGGTGCCTGTGCCCCCATGGGTGCGGGTACGACGGGTGCCTGTCCGTCAGGCACAGGCATGACGGGTGGCTGCATATAGGGATAGGGCTGGGGTGCATAGCCCGCGTAGGGCTGATTCGGATAAGGTTGATTCGGGTAGGGCTGATTCGGGTAGGGCTGCCAGCCGACGGGTGCGTATCCAACGGGCTGCGTGGGCATTCCTCCGTTGGGAACGGGATAGGACTGCTGTCCCCACGGCGCCGCCTGCTGGGGTGCCTGTGCGCCGATGGCGCCGCTCATGGGAATCTGCTCCTGCTCGGAGGGCTGGGTGGCAGGGTGCACGTAGGGCAGGTCGTTGACGGACTGCTCGCTCTCCTCGCGCACGGTGATTTGCTCAAACGCCGAGAGGGAGGTGTCCTGGGTGTCCTCACCCGTTTGGGTTGCCGCAGGGCTGTCCGTGGCGGCGCCGTCACTCTCCTCGCGTCCCTTTCTCGTGCGGAGCGGCTCCGCGTGAATCAGGTAGGAGCCGACGGCACCGCTGGGTCCCTGTACGCCGCCCTCTACGGTGTGATAATCCGCGCGGTTGATGGTGGGCGCGGACGGGCGCACCTGTGTCAGTCTGCCGCCTGCGGCAGAGGAAGCGGTCGCATAAGAGGGGGCGGAGACGGGGCGTAAAATCGCAGGGGTGCTGTCAATGACGGCACCGCCGGAAAGCGGGTCAAAGGAGCCGAATACGGCATCCGCCTGTCGGGCGGAATCCGTCGCATCAGCACCGTCCGCAGGGGTCGGGGTTACGCCGCAGGGGGCGGCGTATTCCTCGCGCGTATCGGGCGCGTAGGCAGGCGCACAAGACGGTGCGGCGTCCACCGCATCCCCTTGGGGAGCGCCAAGCTCCAGCGCCTCTGCCTCAAGGCGCCGCCTGATTTGTTCAAAGCTTTCCTCCTCCTCGGGGGGGAAGTAGCCGTCCTCCTCCATCTGGCGTCTTGCCGCAAGCTCGCGTGCATCCGCCTCAAGGCGCTTCCGCTCTCGCCGCTGTGCCAGGCGAAGCTCTCGTTTTTCTTTTCTCGTCATACCTTTCTCTTGCTTTTCCGTAGTGGTTTGGGCTTGGGGGGGCTGATTTGCTGCCGTCTGCTCGGGTGCGTCATCCCCGTCTGCGTCCTCTCCGCCGACAAGGGGCAGGGGCGCCGGCTCTGCCTCGGCTTCCGCCGCCGCGCGCTTTTCCTTCATTTTCTCCTTGATGTGATAGGGGGAAAGCTTGAGGAAATGGGCAAAGAACAAAAGCAGCACCACCGCCAGGACGAAGGGCACGCCGATAAAGCCCGTCAGCTTGCAGAGCACGAAGCCCACCGTTCCGCCGAGAAGCCCGGGGCCCGAGAGGGCAACGCCGTCGCGGAAGAACTCAGAAACGGAATAGGTGATTTCCTGCCGCCCGGGCGTCAGGTAAAAATAGAAGGCGCCGTACAGGACGAGAAACAGGGCAAAGTACACGCCGCGGGCAATTCCGCGCTCCAGGCGGACGTCCGCTCTCCAGCGCACACCCTGCCACAGAAGCAACAGGGGAATGGCGTACATGCCGTGTAAGAACAGACCTGCCAGCACCTTGAGAAGCCAGGTGCCCAGCACGCTGTCATTTTTTCCAAGCGCATCCAGCACGAGGAAAAAGCCAATCAGCACCGCCACCGCCACGAACAGGCAGGGCAGGATACTGTGAATGGCTCTCTTGGGGTCGTAAAAGGGCGGTTTCTCCACCGCCTCCCGTGACTGCTTCTTTTTCTTGAACAGCATGGCTCCTCCTTGCGTTGCGCCCGCACCTGTTACAGGGAATGAGGGTGCGCGGGCGTAAATCTCTACGAATACATTATACAGTAATCCGCGCTCAAAAACAAGGGGAAAAAGGGCGGAGGTCCGCTAATTTTTTGTGCCGACCGCCACCTTGACAAGGGTGGGGAAATACTATATAATAGTATGTTGAAAAATCCCACATGGAGTTACCTATGCTACTGTACAATTCTCTCAGCCACGAAAAGGAGGAGTTTATCCCCCACGTCCCGGGCAAGGTCAGCATGTATACCTGCGGACCCACCGTGTATCACTACGCCCATATCGGCAACCTCCGCACCTATATGATGGAGGACGTGCTGGACAAATATCTGCGCTACCTCGGCTATGACGTGACCCGTGTCATGAATATCACGGACGTCGGGCACCTGACGGGGGACAGCGACGAGGGCGAGGACAAGATGCTCCAGGGCGCCAAGCGCGAAAGGAAAACGGTCCTTGAAATTGCCAAGTTCTACACCGACGCCTTTTTTGAGGACTGCAAAAAGCTCAACATCCGCATTCCCGAGCGCGTGGAGCCGGCGACGGGCTGTATTGACGATTTCATCCGCGTCATTTCCTCTCTCTTGGAAAAGGGCTATGCCTACGAGGCGGGCGGAAATATCTATTTTGATACCTCCAAGCTGGACAAATACTACGTCTTCCACGGCTTCCGCGAGGAGGACCTTGCCGTCGGCGTGCGTGACGGCGTGGAGGAGGACGGCAACAAGCGCAGTCAGGCAGACTTCGTGCTTTGGTTTACCAAGAGCAAGTTTGACAGCCAGGAGCTGAAATGGGAGAGCCCCTGGGGCGTCGGCTACCCCGGCTGGCACATTGAGTGCTCCTGCATTTCCATGAAGCACCTCGGGGAATATCTGGATATCCATTGCGGCGGCATTGACAACGCCTTCCCCCACCATACCAACGAAATCGCGCAGAGCGAGGCATACCTCGGGCACCCCTGGTGCAAGTATTGGATGCACGTGCTGCACCTGAATACCAAGAGCGGCAAGATGAGCAAATCCAAGGGAGAGTTCCTGACCGTTTCTCTGCTTGAGAGCAAGGGCTACGACCCCCTGGAATACCGCTTCTTCTGCCTTGGCTCCCACTACCGTAAATCCCTGGTATTTACCTGGGAAAACCTGGAGAACGCCGCCATCGCCTACCGCAAACTGAAGGCGAGAATTGACAAGCTTCAGCCCGCCCCCGGCGAGGAATACGACGAGGCAGGCGCCGCCCCCCACAAGGCGGCATTCCGCGCGGCGCTTGACAATGACCTGAATACCTCCCTTGCCGTGACCGCCGTCTATGACGTGCTCAAGGCACCCCTGAACGCCACCACCAAGCTGGCGCTCCTGCGTGACTTTGATACGGTGCTGGGGCTGAATCTTGTCGCAGAAAACGGCAAGGAGGAGCCGCAGAATGCCGCCGACTCCGTGGGCGGCACCCTGACCCGTGAGGAAATTGAGGCGGCAATCGCCGCCCGCCTTGAGGCAAAGAAAAACAAGAATTACGCCGAGGCGGACCGCATCCGCGCATCTCTTGCCGAGCAGGGCATCACGCTGACCGATACGCCAAGCGGCACGACCTACACCGTGCTCTGATGCGGCTTGCCCGCAAATTCCGTCACAAGCAAAAAAGAAACCGTTCGCGGTTTCTTTTTTCTTTTCATTTTTTTGCCAAGGGTACCAGCGATTTGCCGTTTCCAAAACGCGGGGAGGGGAGTATAATGGAATAGGACCCTTTTCGGTCAGTTAGGAGATACATAGATATGGAGCTGATTGTCATCAGCGATACAAAGCTGAAAATCATACTCACGCAGGTGGATATGCAGAACTTCGGTCTTGGCACCGAGACCC
>JAFQJX010000102.1 GCA_017397205.1 Clostridia bacterium
ATGCACCCCTGACGGAGTGCGGCGATATCACGCCCAAGTATCTTGCCCTGCGCGAGGTGTTTGCGCCTTACGCGGAGGAGCCGCTGCCCCCCGTCCCCGCAAACCGCCCCAAGCGCGCCTACGGAAAGGTGGCGCTGACCGAGCAAATCGGCATCTTTGACGCTATTCCCCTGCTGTCCTCGCCCATTGCAAGCGAGGTGCCGCGCCCCATGGAGCATTACGGCTACGGCTACGGCTACACCGCCTATACCACCGTCCTCGGGCGCGACTATGAGGACGCCCCCCTGCAATTTGAGTCCCTGGGCGACCGTGCGCAGATTTACGTCAACCGCCGCCTCGTGGATATTCTCTACATCAACGACCGCCTGGAAACCAAAATCACCGCCCGCAAGGGGGACACCCTGACGGTGCTGTGCGAGAATATGGGGCGCGCCAACTTCGGCCCCAAGATGATGCGCAAAAAAGGAATTGCAGGCAGATGCCTCCTGGACGGGAAAATCCATTTCGGCTGGCAGGTATACCCCCTGCCTATGGACAACCTTGACAGACTGACCTACACCGCCACCCCCGCCGAGGAGCCCTCCCGCTTCCTGCGCGGCACCTTCGTGGTGGACGGGGTGGCAGACACCTTCCTGTCTCTTGACGGCTTTACCAAGGGCTTTGTGACCGTCAACGGCTTCAACCTGGGCAGATATTGGAAGATAGGACCCCAGAAAACGCTCTACGTCCCCGCTTCTATTTTGCGGGAGGGGGAGAATGAAATCGTTGTCTTTGAAAGCGACGAAGCCCCGGAAACGCCTACCGTAGAGTTTTTGTACAAACACGATATCGGCTGATAGCGCCCCTGGCGCCGCAAGGAAAGGAACAGGCAAGGACGGATATGGAACACGTTACCATTACGAATATGTGTATGATCTGCGACGGAACGCGCGTCGTGGTGCAGGACAGGGTGGACCCCGATTGGGGAGGGCTCTCCTTTCCCGGCGGTCACGTGGAGGCGGGAGAGTCGCTGACGGATGCCGTCATCCGCGAAATGAAGGAGGAAACGGGCTTGACCGTCTTTTGTCCGCGCCTCTGCGGCGTCAAGGATTGGGTGAATGACGACGGCTCACGCTATATGGCGCTGTTTTACAGGACGGAGCAATTTGAGGGCACCCTCACCCCCTCCGAGGAGGGCAGGGTTTTCTGGATGGAGCTGGAGGACATGAAGCGTATGCCCCTCGCCCCAGGTATGGACAAAATGCTCAGGGTCTTTTTGGAGGACAACCTCAGCGAGTATTTCCTCTACCTTGAAAACGGCACCTGGCAGGAAAGCCTGAAGTAAAAAAGGCGGAAGCTTCAAAGCGCCTGACGAAGGTTCGTGCGAGCATACGTGCCTTGTCAAGGCAGTCATCCTCGAAGATGCCCTCATGATAGAGTGCAGAGCGCAAAAAAGTCTTAACTGAACGAGAAAAACCATCAAGAACGCAAGTTTTTGATGGTTTTTCGCCTTTATATTACCAGGTAATATAAAATAACTTGAAATATTCCAGATTTTGCAGTATAATGTAAAATGCCAAACTAATTAAATAATGTAACGTATAGAACGGAGCTTCTTTCTGCAAGGGGTATACTATACTCTTTTTTGCATTCTTATGTGTTTGAATTTGATAAAAATGCAGATTCCATCCACATAAGAATGTAAGCGTTTTATACGCTACGTTACAAAAGGATTAATTAGTTTGGCGACTATCGGAGTTTGCGTTTTTTAGGCGTTAACTTCGGTTAGCGCCTTTTTTGTTTGCTAAAACAAATATCCGAAGGCACAGAAACTGTATTCAGGAGGGTTTCATGAAAAAAACAAAACTATCTACCATTCTTTTGCTGATGCTTGCATTGCTGTGCAGCATCTGCATCCTTGCGTCATGCGGCGGCGATAATCCACCACCCTCCACTCCTACAAAGTTAACGGCTCCCACGGTCGTTTTAATCGATGATACAGCCA
>JAFQJX010000103.1 GCA_017397205.1 Clostridia bacterium
GGATGCTGGAAATGGGCAATCGCTCACAGGAAACGCCCGTGGATTTTTCCGAGTTCGTCCTTGAAAACAAGGAGGAGTTCAACCGCCTTCTCATCGGGGTTGGCAGTCTGAGCACGGGTAAGGTCCTTTTGATGACGGACAGGGACGGCGCGGTGATTTACGGAGCAAACGTTGACGAGACTGCCGTCGTTATCACGGAGGAAAAGAAGATTCCGGGCGCCGTGATGCGGCATCTTCTGGAGCAGGGGGAATACGCCACAAACGATACAATGGGTGACTTTTTCGCCACGCGCCACGTCATTTCCGCGCTTTCCGTGACGGACAGCGAGGGAGAGGTGCTGGGTGGCGTCTTTTCCTGCGCATCCTTTGCCGCCGAGGACGCAATGATTCGCGGCATGAACCGCACGGTGGTGATGGCGAGCGTCTGGGTGATGCTTGCGGCAATGATTGCCGTGTATTTCATCACCGACCGCATTACCAGCCCCCTGCGCTATATGACCGCCGCCGCCAAGGGGTTTGCCCGCGGTGAAATGGACCGCCGCGTGGAGGTGCAGGGAAGCGACGAGGTTGCCGAGCTCGGCACCGCCTTCAACAGCATGGCAGACGCCCTTGCCGAAAATGAAAAAATGAGAAACGCCTTCCTTGCCAACGTTTCTCACGACCTCCGTACTCCTATGACCACCATTGCGGGCTTTGTGGATGGGATGCTCAGCGGAGCCATTCCCGAGGAAAAGCAGCCCGAATATCTTGAAATCGTGTCCTCAGAGGTGCACCGCCTGTCGCGCCTTGTCAGCCAGCTCCTCGACGTGTCACGCCTGGAAAGCGGCGAGCGCAAGTTCAAGGACGAGCGCTTTGATATCTGTGAAATGGCGCGCCTGATTCTCATTTCCTTTGAAAAGAAAATTGAAGAGAAGCGCCTGGAGGTGGAATTCCGCTGTGAAAGCGACTCCATGCTCGTCTACGGAGACAGGGATGCTACGCACCAGGTGCTGTATAACCTGTGTGATAACGCGATTAAGTTCGCCCGTGAGGAGGGTGTGCTCCGCATTGAGATTTCCACCCAATCCGTGGGGCAATACGGCATCACGGTTTATAACGAGGGAACGGGCATTCCCGAGGAGGACCTGCCCTACGTATTTGAGCGGTTTTATAAGAGCGACAAGAGCCGCAGTCTTGATAAAAACGGCGTAGGACTTGGGCTTTATATCGTCAAAACAATCCTGGATGCCATGGGTCAGACAATTCGCGCGGAAAGTGAATACGGGAAATGGTGCGCGTTCCATTTCACCCTCCGACAGGACAGAAGCGAATAAACTGACTAAACGAAATACGCAAACAGATAGCCCCGCAGAAAAAATCTGCGGGGCTTTTTCTACAAAACGGGAGCCGTCAGGCAAGGTCAATGACAGTAGCGCCCTCGCGCATGGGGTCGGCGGCCTCGTGATTGACAACAATCACAAGGCGGCGCTTTGACTCCTCTTTGACAAGGGTGGAGAGAATCTGTCGGTTTGCCTCGTCAAGCTCCTTGGTCGGCTCGTCCAGAAGCAGAATCGGTGCCTCGTAAATGAGCGCGCGTGCAAGCGCTACGCGCTGTTGCATTCCGCCCGAGAGTTGGGCAGGACGCTTTTTCATATCCGCCTCCGTCAGGTTGAGCTGACCGAGCAGGGCGGCGGCGCGTGCGCGATTTTCTCGCTTGTCAGAGGAGGGCTTATCCAGCACGATTGCAACGTTTTCAAGGGCGGAGAGAGCGGGAAACAGGCGCCTGTCCTGAAAGAGGTAGGAAACCTCCCCCTCACGCAGAATGCTGCCCGAATAGTCGGTGTCAATTCCCGCAATCATGCGGAGCAGGGTGGTTTTGCCTTTGCCGCTTTCGCCGCTGATATAAAACAGCCCCTTTTCGGGAAACGCAAAGGACAAATTCTCAAAGAGAATTTGCTCTCCGAATGCCTTCCTCAGGTTTTCAAGCCGTAGCATCAGGCACCCCTCCTTTCCTTTAGCAGGAAGCGCAAGAGCCATTCAAAGACAAGACTGACGGCAATCACAGCAACCGTCCACGCAAAGAGCTCGTCATAGTTGACCTCCCAGGACTTTGCGTTCCAGATGCCCTCACCGAGGGAGTCCTTTGTTTTGACAATGATTTCTGCCGCAATTCCTGCCTTCCAGGCAAGACCCGTGCAGTTGATGGCGGCGCTTCTGAAATGGGGAGAGAGCGCGGGCAGATAACAGCACCTCACGCGCTGAATAAAGGTCAGGCGGTACGCGCCTGCTGCCTCAAGAAGCCCGGCGTCCGTGCTTTCCAGCCCTGTCACCGTACCCGTCAGCATAACGGGTGCAACCATGAGGGCGCTGATAAAAACGGGCAGGGCGTCAGAGCCGATAAAGACCCACGCCAAAATAATGAAGCAAGCCACGGGGGTGGCGCGGACGATAGAAAAGAGAGGGGAAATCAGATAGGAAAGCGCCTGGCTTGCGTAGCACAGCACCCCTGCCAGCAGACCCACGGCAATGCCGAGCAGCGTTCCAAGCAGGATGCGGCCGACGGACCCCAGAAGCGCCCCCCAAAATGCGCGCGTAGCAAGCAGCTCGCCAAACGCAGCAAACACGGCGGGCGGCGCAGGCAGGAGCAGCGGCTTGCCATAGGCAAGGGAACACAGCCACCATAGCCCCACGAAAAGAATAGCGGAGAGGACTGTCAGAAGTATTTTCTTGTTCTTTTTATAAAAATCAGTCATTGTTACTCAGCGTTTTGCGCCTGTAAATAGAGGTTGCTTGCAACGGTTACCTTCGGCTCGGGAAGCACGGCAATCTGCACAATACCCTGTGCAATCGCAGGGGGCAGGGTGTCCAGGTCGTATTCCATGACAATTTCTGCCTCAACGCCCGCCTGGCTCAAAATA
>JAFQJX010000104.1 GCA_017397205.1 Clostridia bacterium
ATACCACCGTGACAGAAATGGAGGAGGAGGAGACCTACACCGAGCGTGTGACGGCCGACGGCATGGAGGTAATTGACGGCGCCGAGACCGAGGTCAAGCTCGTTAAGGGAAGCACCGAAAATCAGGAGGGAACCCTCGTGAACGCTACTTTTTCGGGTATCACCTCGTCAAGCGCGGACGGTAAAAGGACGAGCACCTTCACCCTGCCCACCCCCGTCACGCTGGGCTTTGCCGACACCTTGAACGTAGAGGAGGGGAGGGTATACCGAAACACCTCGCTCCCACTCGCGGCAGCAGAGATAACCTTTGACAAGACAACGACGGACAACGGCATTGTATGGATACAGTTCTGGCGCTCGGACGTCAAGGTAGGGGGAGTTGTGCTTGCCAACGTAGAGATGCAGACTTTGAGTATGAGCGACCTATATTTGCAGAACACCACGGACGGCACAATGCGTGTATACAGCAAGGGCGCTTCCAACAATTTCGTCCGTATGATTGTCGGTACCCGCGCGGACCTCTCGTGCGCGGGAGACAAGGCAACCGAGGCGGAAATCAGGGCGTATCTTGCACAAAAAAATGTAATCTTTGCCTATGAAATGACCAAGACACGCACCGAAGAGGAGGTCCCGTGCCCCAAGGGATATCCTGCCTACAACGGCGGCACCGAGCAAATTGAAGGCAACGGCATGGCTGTCACCGTCACCCAGACCTACCTGACACCGAAAGGAGCACAGTCATGAAAATTAAGAGTATCAGACCGATTACCGCGGCGCACCTTGCCCGCGTACCGGAGGGCGAGGGGCAAAAAATGTGCCTGCGCACTCTGCGCGCCCCTCTGCTCGCGGCGTTTGACATTTACAAGAGCAACGTGCAGTACGGCATTCTTCAGGAGACGGAGGAGGAGCACGCCGCGGTGCTTGCCTGGTACCGGGCGTTGCTTGGACTTGAGAGGTGGGCGGTCCTTGAAATCCCTGCCCCCGTTGCACAGTACGTGGAGGGTAGACCATGATAGAATACCTGTTGTTTGACCCTGCGTGCTGTCCCATGAAAAAGCAAGAGAGGATGCCCGTCAACAAGCGCGTGGGCATTCGCCGCCCCGAGGGTGCCGAGGTGTATCTTAACGGGCATCTTGTCGCAGGCACGGGCGAAATTGCATGGATTTGCGGCTCCTCTCTGTTGAAGCATAACACCGTGCGTATGCGGTGCGGCGGCGTGGAGTACCGCTGCCAGGGCTTTGCCTTTGACGGCACCTCCCTGACACCCGAGCCGCTTGACGGAGAGCAGCTTCTTGCGCACCTCGTTCCTCGCTTTACGGCACTTGAGGAGCAGGTGAGGGAGTTGCTTGCGTACGTGGAGGGCGAGAAAAGGAGGGAGCTCCGCCCCCTCTTTTCCTGACGGACCCGATATAGCCCAAGCGCAAAATAGCATTTAAAAAACAAAAGTTTTTTACCGCCCCCGACGGGGCGGTTTTTTGTTCTCTAGGTTCGTGGGTGAGCCCCGTTGCGGCGGTGACTACAAAAATATTACTTTCCCATACGGGAAAAACCTTGCAACGCGCGGGCATTTGTGCTACAATCTTGGCAAAGAGAAAGGATGTGTCAATTTGAAACACAACAGCTTGATTGTCATCAAGGTTGGCTCCAGCTCGCTGACGAAGCGGGGCGGGACCCTGGATACGGAGCGGCTTGAGTGCCTCGTATCTCAAATGGTACGCGCCAAGGAGGAGGGGCACCAGATTGTTCTGGTTACCTCGGGCGCCATTGCCGCGGGCTTCCGTGCCCTCGGCTTTTCCTCGCGCCCGACCACCATTCGGGACAAGCAGGCGTCCGCCTCCGTCGGGCAGGCGCTTCTGATGGAGGAGTACCGCCGCGCCTTTGCACAGTACGGAATTGCCTGCGGACAGCTGCTGCTGACGCGTGAGGACTTTGCCGACCGCCGCCGCTTCCGCAACGCCTACGCCGCCCTGCAGGTGCTGCTGGACCGCGGCGCGGTCCCGATTATCAACGAAAACGATACGGTTGCGGTGGAGGAGCTGAAAATCGGGGACAACGATACGCTCTCTGCCCGCGTTGCCGCGATGGTGCACGCAGACCTTTTGGTGCTGCTGACGGACGTGGACGGGCTTTACACCGCCAACCCCAAGAAGGATCAAACGGCAAAGCACATTGACACCGTAGAACACATTGACGGGGCGCTCATGGCGCTGGCAGGCGGTGCAGGCAGCAGCGTCGGCACGGGCGGAATGCAGACCAAGCTGAAGGGCGCCGCCCTTGCGACCGCCGCAGGTGTGGAGGTCCTGATTTGCTCCTCCGAGGGGGAGGAATGTATTACACGCGCCATCGCGGGCACCGCCCGCGGCACGCGCTTCCTGCCCCACCACGCCATGAAAACGAGGGAGCAATGGTTGGCATTTTACGCCCCCGTGCAGGGTGAGATTACCGTAGACGAGGGTGCGGCACGGGCGCTGATACAGGATAAAAAAAGCTTGCTTCCCCCTGGGGTTGTCGGTGCAAGCGGTGAGTTTGAGGCGGGCGACGTCGTTGCCGTCTATCTCGCAGGCACGGGCAAGCTGCTCGGGCGCGGCATCGTCGCATACGGCCGTGAGGAGCTGCTTCGCCTTGCAAAAACGCACGGCAATCACGGGGAGGCAATTCACCGCAATAATTGGATTGAGGGGACGGAAGAAGTATGATAGACCTGACACAAATCGGCGCCCGTGCAAGGGCATCCTCCCGTGCGCTGGCGCTGGCAGACGGGGAGCAGAAAAACAAGGCACTTCTCGCCATGGCGGACGCCCTGGTGAAAAACGCCGATGCAATTCTCTCTGAGAATAAAAAGGACCTTGCGGCAGGGGAGCAGAACGGGCTCAGCCGCGCGCTTCTTGACCGCCTTGCCCTCAGCGAGGAGAGGATTGCGGGGATTGCAGAGAGCATGCGCCACGTGGTGCGCCTGCCCGACCCCGTCGGGCGTGTGCTCGGGAAAACCGAGCGCCCGAACGGACTGCGCCTGACCAAACTATCCGTTCCCATCGGCGTCATTGCCGTCATTTTTGAGGCGCGCCCCAACGTCACGGCAGACTCTGCCGCCCTGTGCCTGAAAAGCGGAAACGCCGTCATTCTGCGCGGCGGCAAGGAGGCAATTTATTCCAATATTGCCCTTTGTAATACCATGCGTGAGGCGCTTGTCGCGTCCGGGCTGCCGGCAGACTGCGTACAGCTGATTGAAAGCACCGACCGCGCCGTCACACAGGCGCTGATGCGCCTGAACGGCTACGTGGACGTTCTGATTCCGCGCGGTGGCGCGGGACTGATTCGCGCGGTGGTGGAGAATGCCACCGCCCCCGTCATTGAAACGGGGGCTGGCACCTGCCACGTGTACGTGGATAGCGAGGCGGACCTTGCGATGGCGGCGGAGATTGTCTACAACGCCAAGACCAGCCGCCCCTCCGTCTGCAATGCGGCAGAGTGTATGCTGCTGCACCGCGATATTGCGGCAGCCGCTATGCCGAAAATCTGCGCCCGCCTTGCCGAAAAGGGTGTCGAGGTGCGCGCGGACAGCACGCTGCTCCCCCTGTGGGAGGACGCCCGACCCATGACCGAGGAGGACAAGGGCAGGGAATACAACGATTATATCATTGCCGCCGTCAGCGTGTCCGGCGTAGATGAGGCGATTGAATATATCAATCGGTATGGCACGGGGCACAGCGAGTGCATCGTGACGGAAAACGCCGCTACCGCCCGTCGCTTTATGCAGGCGGTGGATGCCGCCGCCGTGTATCACAACGCCTCCACGCGCTTTACGGACGG